>JAYVCO010000407.1:0-7969 GCA_043749935.1 Planctomycetia bacterium | reverse complement strand
TCCCGGGTCGGGAGTCGCCAATTCGGATCCCATCTATTTCGTCTACAACAATAACCTAAGCGACTCGCTGCACGACGAAGGCATTGCCTGGGTGCAAGCCCACCTCGTACCCGAGCCTTCGCCATGGTTCCTGATGACAGTGGCGCTGGGAACGCTGGGAGCAATCGGCAGGCGCAAAGCCAAGCGATTGCATTTTTCGGCTTGATGTTGCGCAAATACGAGCACGCGGCCAAGGGGCAAGTGAACCTTGGCCGCGTGCTTCCCGTTTCGCCGTCTAAGCAAACAACTCTTTGATCACCTTGCCGCCGTTGGCGATCTTCATTGGGCGGCCGTTGCGGCTGGTGAAGGTCGTGTCGAGCGAGATCCCCAGCGATTTGCAGACAGTCGCCAGCACGTCTTGCGAACTATAGGGCTCGCTCTCGACCTCGGTGCCGTCGGCACTGGTGTGGCCCACGACTATCCCCCCCTTCATGCCGGCTCCACCGAGCACGACGCTCCAACTGCGGGCCCAGTGATCGCGGCCGCTCGTGCCGTTGATGCGCGGCGTGCGGCCAAACTCGCCCATCCAAATGATGGCCGTATCGTCAAGCCGTCCCCGCTGGTGCAAGTCTTCGACCAGTGCGCTCATGGCTTTGTCCAACTCGGGCAGCTTAGTGTCTGAGAGCGTTTTGAAGTTGTTGGCGTGCGTGTCCCACCCACCCAGGTCGACTTCAACGAACGGCACTCCTTGCTCGACCAATCGACGAGCCATAAGGCAGCCTTTGCCAAAACTGCCTTTGCCATAGCGCTCGCGGACTTCTTCCTTTTCCTGATTGACCTTGAAGGCCTCCATTTGCTTGCTAGTCATCAAGGCCACGGTCTTCTCGAGCACGTTGGCGTGGTCTTGCGCCGATTGGCCGCGATCCTGCTTGACGAACGTCTTTTCCAGCGAAGCCAACATCTGCATCCGCTCGCTCAAACGTTGGGCATCGATCCCCAGCTTCAAATTGCGAACGTTCCCGTCGGAGTTGACGACGAATGGCGCGTAGGTCATGCCAAGAAAACCAGGCCCAACGCTGCCTCCGCCGACCGCCACGAACGGCGGAATCTCAAGTTGCAACTGCTTCGTCTGTTCGGCCAGCATGTGGCTGATTACCGTGCCATAGCCGGGGTGTTCGATGTTCGGGTTTGGCACGTAGCCCGTGTGCATGTAGTAACGGCCGCGAGTATGGTCGGCTTCGCGGGTACTCATCGAGCGGACGATGGCCAGGCGGTGCATCTGTTTGGCCACCAGCGGCAGATGCTCACAAATCTGTTCGCTGCCCGAGGTGCCAATGGCCTGGAAGGGTCCGCCAGTCGGAGCGCCCGGTTTCAGATCCCAAATGTCGATGGTCGACGGCCCCCCACCCATCCACAGCAGGATCGCGGCCTTGTGCCGTTTTTTCAAATCCTGGGCGCTTCCGCGCAGGGCATTGGCAAAAGCCGCGGCCGGCCAGGCAAGCGCCGACGCACCGGCCAAATGTTGTAGAAAATGGCGGCGACTCATTCCGGCCGGCACAACCGAAAAGCTCATAAACGGCTCCTTGATTTGCTCATGACGCTGGATGCCTAATGGTTGAGAATGAATTCATTGCTATTGAGTACTGCCCACCAAACATCCTGAAGCGCCGCGATCGGATCGCCCTTGCGCAGCAGCATCAGCTCGTTGGCCAGGGTGACTTCCTGAGGAGTGGGCCGGCGAGCCAGTCCCGCCATGTAGAGATAGTTGATCTTGGCTGCGTTGTTCATTTTCGGATCCGCGGACATTCGCTGTAGCAGGCTCCCTTTGGCGGTGCTCGTCGCTCGATTGATCAATTCCCCGTTCATCATCATCAGCACCTGTGGAATCGTGCCATTGAACGTCGTGGTTTCCTCGTTGTCGTCGGTGCCGAATGCGAGCGTGAACTGGTCGAGCCACTTACTCTTGATTTCTTCCTGCTTCTCGTAGCTGGTTTCCGTGCTTTCGGCTTCGGTGGCGATCAGCAGCGACTCGTACAGTTCTTCCGGCCGCATTTGCCGCAAGTAGAAATGGCTGAACATCGGTTTTTCGCCCAACGTCGGATCATCTTTCTTGTTCCGGGCGATGAATTTGCTCGACAGCCCGTACGGCTCGCTGAGCAAGATCCAGCGAATCAATTCTTTGACGTTGTAGCTGTGCGTCTTGAACTCTCCGGCGAGCGCATCGAGCAGTTCCGAGTGGCTCGGCGGATTATGGGGCCCCATGTCGTCCATTGGCTTGGTAAAGCCATAACCAAAGAAATGCGCCCAGAGCCGGTTCACGAAGGCTTTGGGCAGGCTCTCGGAACTGGTGATCAATTTGGCCAGTTCCGTGCGCCGGTCGACGTCGGCCACAAACCCACTTTCGCTGGCCAGCTTCGTACCGTCTACGAATACCGGATAGGCGGCCTTCGACAGCCCGTTGCGCAGTTCGTAGAACAACACAGCTTCTTCCGGCCGATTGTTCTCGCCGGCAAAGTCCTGGTTCACCAGCTCGATGGCGGCGACCTCGCGCCCTTTTTCGAACCGGCGCAAGGCCCGAGTCTGGCGAAAGAACGCATTCATTTCCCAGAACTGGTTCTGCTTCGCATCGTTAAAAGGATGATTGTGGCATTGCGTGCATTGAATTTGCACGCCAAGAAAAATCTGCGAAGTCTTGGCCGTGGCCTGCACGCCATTTTCTTGCAGCGTGCCAGACAGAAAATTGACGAAGCCGTTGAAGTTCTGTTCGCCCGGCTTGCTCACGCCTTTAGCCGAAATCAGTTCGAACACCAGCCGGTCGTAAGGCATGTCGCGCTCGAGCGCGCGGCGCAGCGATTGTTGCAGCCCTTCGCGATTGACGAGCGTCCTCCGCTCGGTTCCGCCGCTGCGGCCGATCAACAGGTTTGTCCACAAGGTGGTCCAATTGCGCGCGTACGCCTCGACATAGTCATCCCCCAACAACCGGTTGACTAGGCGCAGTTTGCGATCTTGCGCCGGCTCATCCGAAAATCGCTTCAACTCGTCAACCGTGGGAATGCGCCCCAGCACGTCCAGAAACGCCCGCCGGCACCACTCGCCATCCGTTGCCTGCGGCGAAGGCGCAAGCTTGTTGGACTCCCACTGGAGGCGGACTTGCTCGTTGATGATCGCCACTTGTGGCAGCGCGCCTTTGGCAACGCCCGATTTCTTGGCAGAACTAGCAGCCGGTTCGGCATCGTCAGCCGCGAAGCTTGCCGATAGGCCGATACACGCCAGAAGCATGACGGCGCACGGCGCATTCCGGCACCAGCGCCAAACCAAGCGCCTCGAACGCAACGCAATGGATCCCTGCGTCTGTGCCATGCGGCCAAGTTTACCGTGCTATGTCCCCGGCCGGCTGCTTGGAAACATCCTGGCTGCCTTCTCGGTCGTTCAGAAGCCAGGTCGGGCCGGGTAAACCTAATCTGCCAATCGCGACGTCATGTCTGCGACGAGGATTTCGCCAAAAGGCGATTCCCGTGGAGTAAAAGTCGCCGGGAAAGCAATTTTTTATTGCAGCAATTTGGCGACTTGAAAGGCGAGAAAGAGGTCCAACGAGGTGTATTATTTTGCAACACGTGTTCGATTTTGCAACACCAGAATGCAACAGGCGAGTTGGGACCTAGAATGCGGACTAGATCCCAACTCGCCTTGTTATTACGGAAAACCCTCTTCCTATTCCTGATTTACAAGCTGGCCTCGTGTTCCGTTACAGCTTGTAAACCTTCCATTCCCAAGGATTTCCGTCGTTTTGTTGCCTTCACCTCTTCTGTAGCCGGCCCCGAATCCGATGCTCTTCTCTGTACCGGCCCCGAGTCAAACTACCTTATGAGAGCGGCGCCTCTTCCGCTCCGCTAGATAGAGAATGCAAACGGTGCGCCAAGAGTAAACTACGGTCAAAAGATTCCCGGTTTCGCCCGGGGTTCAGGCGGTTTCGCGGAACTGGATTTGGTGCAGCCGGCGGTACAGGTCGCAACGACCCAAAAGCTGATCGTGGGTACCGAGATCGGCAATCCGCCCGGCGTCCATCACCACGATCCGATTCGCCAAGGCCAGCGTCGCCAGCCTGTGGGTAACGATCACGGTGGTTCGATGACGGATGAACTGCTCCAGAACCTTGTGAATGAGCTGCTCGCTTTCGAGATCGATCTGGCTGGTGGCTTCATCCAGGATCAAGATCGCCGGGTCGCGTAAGATTGCCCGCGCCAAAGCGATCCGCTGCCGCTGGCCGCCCGAGAGCCGCCCTCCGCCTTGCCCAACGCGCGTCGCATAGCCATTTTCCAGTTTCTGTTCGATGAACTTATGCGCGTGGGCCTGTTTGGCCGCTTCAATGACCTCCTCGCGCGTCGCTTGCGGGCAGCCATAGCGAATGTTGTTGAGCACCGTGTCATCGAACAACACGGTCTCTTGAGTCACCAGGCCTATCTGGTTGCGCAGATCGCGCAGCCGCACGTCGCGCAAGTCGATTCCGTCCAGTCGCACGCTACCCGAGACAGGATCGAAGAAGCGCAGAATCAGATTCGCCAGCGTCGTTTTACCGCAACCATTGGACCCGACGATCGCCACCGTTTCGCCAAACGGGATTCTCAAATCGACTTCGTCGAGCACCGGCTGGTTCGCCGAATATCGGAACGAGACTCGATCGAAGACCAGGTCGCGATGATGCCTGGGCAATGATCGCGATTCTTTTGGATCGCGAACGCTCGGTTCGCGGTCGAGCAATTGATAAACGCGATCGGCCGCCGCTGCCGCGCGCTGCAGTTTGTTGAAAACTTCGGCCAACCGCCGAGCCGGATCGCTTATGCCAGCCAACATGCCGTAAAAGGCCAATAGCTCGCTAAGTGAAAGCGGCTGGTTACACATTTTGATGCCGAACAAATACGTTTCGCGGGTCATCACCAGGTATGCCCCAAACAGAATTGCCAGGCAAATCGTCGTGATACCCATGACCTCGGTGACGGGATTCACAAGCCCGTCGATCAGTGCGATCCGCATCGCCTTGCGATAACACTTCTTGCTCGTCACGTGGAACCGCTTGCGTTCGTGGCGTTCCATCGTGAAGGCCTTCACGACTTTGATGCCTCCCAACGTTTCTGCCAGGATGGCATACAGCGACGACATTTCCTCGAGCGCTTTGCGATTGGCCCGTTTGAGTGTCTTGGCCAATAGCGCTATCAGGAAGCCCGCCAAAGGGGCCATCACCAACGAGAACAGCAGCAGTTGCCAAGAGATATAAGCGGCGCCGGCCAGGCAGACGATCATCTTCAGCGGTTCGCGCAGAGCGCGACCGAACAAGGTCTGAAGTCCGCCGGCCACGCTTTCCAGGTCGTGCGTGAATCGCGAGAGCAGATCGCTCGTGCCGCTTTCGTTGAAGGTGCTCAAATCCATCCGCAGAGTGCGGCGATAGAACTGTTTGCGCAAGTCAAAAGTGGCCCGTTGCGAAATCCGATCCACCAGAAACGAACCGGTCGTCATGAAGAAGTCCTTGGTAATCGTGCATACCAAGAGCAGCGCCACGATCACTGCCAGCGTACGAAACGGGTCGTTGGGCAAGTAATCGTCGATCCAGGGCTTCAGACGCCGGTAGGTCCGCAAATTGTGCGCGGCGATATCGAGGCTCGATTCGGCGGCGGCCAACTGAGATCGGAGGTCGCTCACGTCTTCGGGTCGCGCGTGCGCCAAGTCGCCCTGGAGCTTATGTTCCAAGCCGCTGTATTTGACTTCGGATTGCTCGGCATCGTCGATGGCTTTGTCGACCCATTGGCTCAGCGATTGGCGCTGGCCAACCACTTCGACCAGGGGGTACAGAAAGCTGATGTTGCCACCCCACAGTACGGCCACCACGAGCGCACAGAACACCGTGCCTGCCACGGTCCAATAGTAGTGCAACGCGATTCGCACTGTCCGCGCGAAGTTATCCATCCTGGCCTATACCTTTTGCGCGTGAAAAACTCGATGGTCCGACGTTCAGTCGCGCGGGATTCTACCGCGTGGATTGCACCTAAGTCGGCACCTTTTATCAGATTGCACCCGCAGAGCCAAGTCGAGCTATGTAGGCCAATGCACCCCACCTTTTCTATCTGCCTGACTCCTTTGCCAGCTAGGTTTTGCTAGCACCGCTACTAGCGGCCGGGTGTTCCGGTCTTCTGCTTGAAACGATTCCGCGAACCCTGCCGCCCGTTCCGCAAGTAACGATTTGTTTAACTTTGCGGATTGTGCCGCCGATAGACCACTCTAGGTGACAGATCGCTTGCCAAATGCAACGAGCAAGTTGGCAAGAGCACGATCCAAAAAAATCAACGACGGGATTTCGGGGGAGGGCTCGAGCTGAAGCACAAACTGCGCCGTCACGCAGCAGGCCGAAGCCCTTAGCGAGAAAGGAAATGAACACACTATGAGACGTACCCTTTTTGCCTTGTTAGCCGTGACGGTCGTAGCCAGCAGCACCGGCTGCTGCTGCATCGATCGGCTATTCTGTTGGGGCTGCCGCGGCAACTGCGGCTACGGCTATGGAAATGAAGGCCCAGGCGGTTGCAGCAGTTGCGGAGGCGGTGGTGGGGGCGGCTGTTCCGACTGCGGACAGTACGGCCAGGCCAATGCGCCCACGCCAAATCGGGCCATGGCCCAGCAGCGACGTCCGACGGGGGGCCATCCCCACGTGCAACAGCGACGCGATGCCGACGGACAGTACGAGTTCGCCGCGGGTCCTCCCACCGGAGGCACGACCTACCCGTACTACACCAATCGCGCTCCGCGCGACTTTTTGGCCCGGAACCCGCGGGATATTGGTCCCTAAGATTCCGGCCGCGCAGATCGATCGACTCATCGGGCCAGCCGCACGTCATGCAAAAGCGCATGCTGCGGCTGGCCCTATTTTTGTTTGAGCACCGCCTACGATGCCTTGGGACGACTCGGGGGCCAACTCGACACAATTCTCGCCCGCCCGCGCTTGCAGTTTTTCGGCATTCCGCTATTTCTATCTGAGTTGCGGCTGCCCTTGAACCAACGTTTGGGCGAAATAGGGCGTTTCGGAACAATTTCTGACGCTAGCCAGCTCGCTCAGGAAATCAATCACGGCCCGGGCCAAAGAATTTTCTACCGCCCGGCGTTCAACTATTTACCACTCGGAGACACCACGATGTTAGGCCAAGTCGTGCAAGACGCCATTAACGAGCAAATCAATAGCGAGCTCAGTGCCTCGTATTCCTACCTGGCGATGTCAACCTATTGCGAGCGACAGAACTTCGTCGGCTGCGCGCGATGGCTCCGCATTCAAAGTGAGGAAGAATATGGCCACGGCATGCGCTTGCTCGACTTCCTGCTGGCCCGCAATGGCACGATCAAACTCAAAGCCGTGCCCGAGCCAGCCGTGAACTTCGATTCCATCGCCTCGGTTTTCGAGACGGCTTTGCAACAGGAGCAGCACGTCAGCCAACAGATTGACAAGCTCTATGAGCTGGCGCTCAAGGAAAAGGCATTTGCCGCGCTCGTCCAGTTGCAATGGTTCATCACCGAACAAGTAGAAGAAGAAAAAACGACCCGCGAGATCGTCGCCAAGTTCAAATTGTTGAACAACGATCCGGCGGCACTCTTGGACTTGGACCGAGAGCTGGGTGCGCGGGCCGGAGCGGCAAAGACGCGCGCTGAGCAAGAATAGGCGGGCCACTCAGGTAGTGTCGATGCTGTCGCCGCGTTCGCGGCTTGCACGTGATTGGTGTTCGCTCGATACGGTGGGCTCGCGCCCACCGCTGCATGCCTGCGCCGCTCGCGCGGCTTCAAATTCATTCGAGTCGGCTTCCAACGATGGATCGCGGCTGCGTGCTAGCGCGATTGCAAGAGCCCCGGTAGGGGCGTGGGCAATACTGTTCGGCCCGATTGTTGCGGTTAGTGTGAGCGAGAACAGGTTCGGTGGGTCGGTGGTGGTGGTTGATCGGCCGGAGACGGCGGGCAGCAG
>JAYVCO010000406.1:0-7458 GCA_043749935.1 Planctomycetia bacterium | reverse complement strand
ACGAACGCCGGTTGGCCGGGCGAACAAGGAAAAGGGCGTGTTTCGCGAGGTTCGCTCCGACGACCTGGCCGTGCAAGTCGTCGAGGCCCTGATCGAGCGGACCGGCATCGACACCGAAGAGATCGAAGACGTCGTGATGGGTAACACCCAGCAGCAGGGCGAACAGGGGCTCAATGCGGCCCGCGTCGTCGGGCTGATGGCGGGCCTGGCCACGCATACCGGCGGGACGACGGTCAATCGGCTCTGCGGATCGGCTTTGCAGGCGATCAATCAGGCGTCGCACGCCATCATGGCCGGCTTCGAAGACGTGCAAATCGTCGGCGGGCTGGAGCACATGCAGCACATCCCGATGGACGCCGGGATCAATTTGAATCCCAAGTTGTTCCACCGCACCTCGAAGGGCGCACTGAGCATGGGCGTCACTGCCGAGTTTCTGGCTCAAACGCAGGGCATTTCGCGCGAGGAGCAAGACGCCTTTGCCCTGCGCAGCCACAAGCTGGCGGCCGCCGCCCAGGCCAAAGGCGAGTTCAAACGCGAAATGATCAACATCTGGGGCCGCGATGAGGCCGGCAACCGCGTCCTGGTCGATCGCGATCAATGCGTTCGGCCCGACGCCACGCTCGAAAGCCTCGCCGCGCTCAAGCCCGCTTTCATGCCCGGGCTGGGCACCGTGACCGCCGGAAACAGCTCTCCACTCAACGACGGAGCGGCGGCACTCTTGATCATGTCCGAAGAAAAGGCCAAGTCGCTGGGCTTGAAGCCCTTGGTTCGGGTCGTGGCGACGGCCGTGGTTGGAGTGGATCCCTCGGTCATGGGAACCGGACCGGTGCCAGCGACGAAAAAAGCCCTCAAGCACGCGGGTCTCAAGCTAAGCGATATCGATTTGATCGAGCTGAACGAAGCGTTTGCCTCGCAGGCCCTGGCCTGCATGCGGATGCTATCGATGGATCCCGAGAAAGTGAACGTGCGCGGCGGCGCCATCGCGATTGGCCACCCGCTTGGCGCTAGCGGCGCGCGGCTTACGTCCACGCTGATCAATACAATGATCGACCGCCAGGTCCAGTTTGGGCTGGCCACGATGTGCATCGGCGTTGGCCAGGGGATCGCCACGATTTTCGAGCGAATCTAGCTGTCGTTTGCCGCCAGCAAGTCGCGAAAAAAACTGCCGGGAAGTCGCACGCCCCTGCTACCAAGCGGGTGCCGCGGATGGTATCTTGACTTGCGGCGGGCACCCCCCACATCTGCCGCTGATCTCCTCTGCAAAATCAACTGATTGGTCATGCTCGACGAGAAGCTGCAAGATACGCTCGTCTCGATGTTCTGCCGCCGCGTCGCAAAGGATGGCGACAAACCGGCGCTGCACGTCAAACGGGGCGATAAATTTACCGCCATCACCTGGCCCCAACTGGCCGACGATGCGCGCCGCACCGCCGCCGCCTTGGTTCGCCGGGGTGTGCAGCCGGGCGATCGCGTGATTCAGGTTTCGGAAAACCGCTACGAGTGGATCGTGCTAGACTTGGCGATTCACATCGCCCGCGGCGTCCACGTCGCGGTGCATAGCACCCTGACTGGACCGCAGATCGCTTACCAGATCATCAATAGCGGTGCGAAGCTGGTGGTCGTTTCTGGAAGCGAACAGGCTCAAAAACTGGCCGCCGTCGGCGAGCAGTTGCCGGCGGACATCACGTATGTCTCGTTTGATCCTTGCTCCGATCGGATTGGCGGCCATGCGATTGGGCTGTTGTCCGACACCGTGGCCCAGACGAGCGCCGCTGATGGCAAGGCGCTCGAAAAAATTGCGTTGGAGCATGGAAAGCCGACGGATTTGGCCACGATCTTGTATACCTCCGGCACGACCGGCGAGCCGAAAGGCGTGATGCTGAGCCATCGCAACCTGACTTTCAACAGCCACGCGGTGCTCGAATCGTTCACGCTCGACCCGACTGACTTACGGTTGAGCTGGCTGCCGCTTTCGCATATTTTCGCCCGCACGTCTGATCTCTATATGTGGATTGCAGGCGGCGGCGAATTGGCGCTCGCTCAGAGCCGTGAAACGATTATTCCCGATTGCCAGGCGCTCAAGCCGACCTATCTGAACGGCGTCCCCTACTTTTTCGATAAGGTCCACCGCTTTCTGCAAGAGAACGGCCTGGCCGACAAGCCGGGGGCTTTGCAAGGCATGCTCGGCGGACGGATGAAAATGTGTTGTGGTGGCGGTGCGGCATTGCCCGACCACGTGGCCGATTTCTTCGCCAAGAGCGGCGTGACGCTGGTGCAAGGCTACGGTCTGACTGAAAGCTCGCCAGTGATTAGCAGCGGCACGCTCGACGACAATCGCTTGGGCACGGTAGGCAAGCCAATCCACGGCATCGAAGTGAAAATCGCGGAAGATGGCGAAATCCTCACCCGCGGGCCGCACGTGATGGTCGGTTATTGGCACTTGCCGGAAGACACTGCCGCCACGATTCAAGAAGGCTGGCTGCACACCGGCGATTTGGGCCGGCTCGAAGACGGTTTTCTGCGGATCACCGGGCGAAAAAAAGAGCTGATCGTCACCGCCGCCGGCAAGAACATTGCCCCTAGCTATCTGGAAGGGCTGCTGACCCAGGATCCGCTCATTGCCCAGGCCGTGGTCATTGGCGACGCGAAAAACTATCTCACGGCCCTGATCGTTCCCGAGCCCGAGGCCCTCAAATCGGAGATAACCAAGCGAAAAATCCCGATTTCGTCGCCTGCCGAGGCCCTTTCCCACCCGGGTGTCCTGGAAATGTACACCGAACGGATCAATCACCGGCTGGCCGATGTCTCGCACGCCGAGCAGATTCAGAAGTTCACATTAGTGCCCCGAGGGTTTACTATTGAGAGCGGCGAAATGACCCCCACGCTCAAAGTTCGGCGCAGCATCGTGATGGCCAACTACGCACCGCAAATTCAGGCGATGTACGGCAATTAAGGCAAGCCAAGCATTGATCGATTTTTGGATAAGCTCGCCCGCTTGAATCGGGCGGTTGAATATAGACGGCGCCTCAGAACACACCATTTTCAGAACCTGCGAGTAACTCATGAATCCGCAAACCAAAACTGAACCGCATCAGCCCACGGCGGCCGAGCAGGAGCAATTCGACAACAAGGCCTCGTTTGCCGAAACGGCGTTGAAGCTGGGTGGCAAGAGCGACGACGAAGCCCGGCGTACCGGAGCCATCGACAAGGCCGACGATCAGGTCGAGCAGTTGTTTGCGAAGCGCTTTCAAACGGTCAACAGCCCCGTTCACCGCGCCGTCTGGGAACGCGAGCTGCCGATCGAGGAGTTTGCCAGCCGCCCGGCGAAAACGCCTCCTGAAGTCGAAAAGGTCATGCAAGATTCGCTGACCGTCATGCGCAAGCATGTGAAGGCCGGCACGAATCTGGATGACAAACGGAAAGTCCCGCAGAACGTCCTCGACGAGCTCGGCGAAGCGGGCTACTGGGGCTTGCTGGTCGACAAACAACACGGCGGCACCGGCTCTCCCTTCGCCAGCTTTGCGAGCTTTCTGACCAAGATGGCGATGGTCGACGCCACGGTCGCGGGCCTGGCTTCGGTTCACGGCTGCATCGGCGCGGTGGACCCGGTTCGCACGTTTGGCAATGCCGAACAGAAGCAACGCTTCCTGCCACAATTGGCCAGCGGCAAAAAGCTCTCTGGGTTTGCCCTGACCGAGCCGTGTGCCGGCTCCGACCTGACGGCCCTGCGCACCAAGGCCGAACTGGATGGCAATGACTATGTCGTCAACGGCGAGAAACTGTTCATCACGAACGTCGTGCCCGGCCGCACGGTCGGGTTGGTCTGCCTCGTCGAGAAGCGACCAGCAGTGCTGATCGTGGACCTGCCCGAGCAGGAAAACGAACAGTTCCAACTGCGCAAATACGGGCTGTACGCGCTCAAGCACACGTACAACCAGGGCATCATTTTCAAAAACCTGCGGGTTCCGGCAGCCAACCTGCTCAAGCCCAAGCAGGGTGACGGCTTGACGATTGCCTATCACGGGCTGAACCTGGGGCGCATCGCGCTGTGTGCCAATGCGGCTGGGACCATGCGGCTGATGATGGCCAGCATGATTCCTTGGGCCAAGTATCGCAAAACCTACGGCGCCGCGATCGCGGGCCGCGAGCTGGTGCAGCGCCGGCTCGGCCGGATTGCCGGGCTGATCGTGGCTTGCGACGCCCTCGTGCAATGGGGCGGCAGCCTGATCGACGAAGGCTACCGTGGCGAAATGGAGTGCGTCATTGCCAAGATCTTCGGCAGCGAGGCGCAGAAAGAAGCCTCGATCGAATTGCTGATGAAGACCCACGGCGGCCGTTCGTTCTTGCACGGACATCTGTTCGGCGACAACGTTCACGAATATCTGGCCCCCTGCATCTACGAAGGCGAAGGCGAAATGCTCGCGATGGCCTTCTTCAAGTCGCTGGTCAAGCAGCACGGCGTGCAATACTTCGAGCCGGTCGGCAAGGCCCTGCAAGCCGCGGGCATCAAGAAACCGAATCTGGCCAACCCGGCCCACCTGTGGGCCCTGCGTCAGGTGTTCGCCCCCTACGCCAAGTGGCTGGCCGGCGAAAAGCTGCGTCCCAAAGCCAAGCCGAAGCTGCCCGAAATGCCCGACTTCCTCCGGCAGCACGCCGAGTACGCGACCGACTTCTTGCAAAAATCGCCCTACGAGATTTCGTACAAGACGATGAGCAAGCACCAGTTGGGTCTGGCCGACCGCCAGTGTCGGATGTCCGAGCTGTCGCAGCGAATTCAGGACGCCGTGACGATTCTTTGCACGTCACTCTATGCCGCGCGGCAGAACGACGAAATCGTTTGCCAGGCAGCCGACGTGATGTGCCAAGATCTGACCCGCAAGCTGACCGGCAAGCGCCCCAGCGACCGCTACTACCGCAAGGTCACCAAGCTAGGCCAGGTGATCGCCGACGGTGGATTCAAGTCGATCGCCGGCCTCGACGCGGGCGAGATTCTGATGCCGTACGACAACGCGTAAGGAAAATCAGCGGCAAACTAAATAAGCAAAATCGAACGGGAGTGGCGAGTCAAACCGCTGCTCCCGTTTTTTTGTTTTGGGCCTGAATTGGATTGGCGCACGCAGGCGTATTAACTCTGCGCACGCGTAGAACGCGTCCTAAAAGTGCGGTGCCGGGCCTGAAGAGTGAGTTAGTCGGCCAACTTCTGAGACAAGCCTCAAAACATTCCACCGCCCATCTGCTGCGTAGGAACAAGCTCTGCCTCTGGAAAATATGGTTCAATATGCTTCCAATCTTCGGAAGAAAGGCCCCGTCCTGGCAATTGGATCGCGCTGACGGGCTGTGCGCCGAGCAGAGACCATACAAGGGGCATTTTCTTCCAAGGTTTCATCGGTGGGCCGATTTGAATGCTTCCGCCTTGCGAAACAATATAGCTTTGCATCGCGATGCGTTCGCGCACTTGATGCACGTTCCATGCAAGCCAAGCGCAAAGAATGGCAACGACCAAGAATAGCGATCGTAATCCAAAGCGGAACAAGCGTGGACGCAACTTGGCTGGGACTTCGCTCATTCGGGCATTAAACCCAGGCGGGAGGGTGACACCACTCACACTGCCCCAACTTGACTCCCCCCTGCGAAACCGGACAATGACCGGCGGATAGCATCTTTCTTCGAGGGACGCGCACGTGGCGAAGTTTGCGGTCATTTTGGCGGCGGCCGGCAAGAGCAGCCGATTCCACGACAAGAACTACAAAAAGCCGTTTGCGCCGTTGGCGAACAAGCCGGTCTGGCTGCACTCGGCTGAGAAATTCATCAGCCGCTCCGATGTCAAGCAGACGATCGTGGTGATCGCGGCCGAGGATCGGGAATACTTCCAGTTCAAGTTTTCGGCCAACACCACGATTCTGGGAATCGACGTGGTGGAGGGGGGGGCCGAGCGGAGTGACTCGGTCGCCAAGGCGCTTGCGCACGTGAAACCCGACATCGACTTCGTTTGCGTCCACGACGCGGCCCGGCCTTGCTTGGCCGATGAGTGGATCTCGACCATTTTCGAGGCCGCCGAGAAAACTGAAGCGGCCATTTTCGCGATACCCGTGGCCGGCACGCTCAAACGGGTCGGCGGCGACCACAAGATCGTCGAAACCGTCTCGCGCCAGGGTCTTTGGGAAGCCCAGACCCCGCAGGTGTTCAGCCGGACGTTGCTGCTCGAAGCGCATGCCAAGCGGGGCGATTTCGCGGCCACCGACGACGCGGAACTGGTCGAGCGGATCGGCCACGCGGTGACCGTCGTGCCCGGCTCGACGATCAATTTGAAGATTGCCACGCGCGAAGACCTGCGGCTGGCCGAGCAGGCGCTCAAGGCCCTGCCCAAGCCCAAGCTCTCCGGCTCGGGCCACCCCTTTGCCGGCGACGATATGTGGCGATAATCGAGTTTTCCGAAAAACCGCCGTTCGCCGCATATTCGCAGGAACCAGCCCTTTGAACGATATCATTGCCGAACTTCGCTGGCGTGGGTTGATCCATCAGACGACCGACGACGCCAATCTCCAGAACTGGCTCAACGCTGCCAGTCGCACGCTTTACTGCGGATTCGATCCGACCGCAGACAGCTTGCACGTCGGCAGTCTGCTGCCGCTGATGACCCTGCGCCGATTTCAACGGGCCGGGCACCGCCCGATTGCGTTGGTGGGCGGTGCCACTGGCATGATCGGCGACCCAACCGGAAAAAGCGAGGAGCGCAACCTGCTCTCCGTCGATGCGCTCACCGCCAACGTCGCGGGCATCAAAACCCAAATGGGCCTGCTGCTCGATTTCGAGGCGGGATCGAACGGGGCCACGCTGGTTAACAATTTCGATTGGATGAAGGATTTCAGCTACATCGATTTCTTGCGCGAGGTGGGCAAGCACTTTCCTGTCAACGTCATGCTCGCCAAGGATTCGGTGAAAAACCGCCTGGAGCGGAGCGATGCCGGCATGAGCTATACCGAGTTCAGCTACATGCTGTTGCAAGCCTACGACTTCGTGCATCTCCACGACAAGCACGAGTGCCTATTGCAAGTCGGTGGCAGCGATCAATGGGGGAACATCACAGCTGGCATTGATCTGGCCCGGCGGATGCGGGGCGTGCAACTCTTTGGGATGACTTGTCCGTTGCTCTTGAAAAGCGACGGCAGCAAGATGGGCAAGACCGAAAGCGGTGCCGTGTGGCTATCGGCCGCGCGCACCAGCACTTATGCGTTTTACCAGTATTGGATCAACGTCGATGATGCCGACGCCGGCAAGAGCCTGCGATTCTTGACCGAACTGAATCGCGAGGAACTCGAATCGCTCGATGCGGCTCGCACGGCCGACCCCGGCAAACGCGAGAGTCAGCGGCGGCTGGCCGAGGAGTTGACGCGGTTGATCCATGGCGAAACAGGGCTTCAGAGCGCTCGACGCGCGACCGACATTTTCTTCGGCGCG
>JAYVCO010000405.1:0-4893 GCA_043749935.1 Planctomycetia bacterium | reverse complement strand
GCACGGTCTTTGTGCCGGGCCACTGCTACGCCGAATTCTATCTTGAGGATGACGACGGCAAGGGGCATTGGTTTCCGTGTCAGCCGGCCGGAAAGCGCTCCTTTGGCGCAATCGACGAGGTTCGGCCGATTCTGCAAAAGGGAGATAACTTCAAGAATCCCGAGAATCTCAAAGAACGCGTGCGATTCGTCACCGAACATTTCAGCGCGGCCGGGCGTGGCGACAAGCCGAATGTCGAGTTCGTCTCCGAGCTTGTGGCCGAATAGTTGCGATGCGGTTCGACGCAGCCTAGGTCGTGCGGCCATTGTAGACGATTGTCATTTATGGCCGATGTCGGCCCCGGCTGGCGGCGTGCGTTCGCCATAGAAGCTATAGAAGACCGGCATCAAATTCATTAGCAGCATGGTCGTAATCATCCCGCCGACCACCACGATGGCCAGCGGCTGTTGGGTTTGCGAGCCGATTCGTGTTGAAAAGGCTGCTGGAAGCATGCCGAAAATGGCCGTCAGGCAAGTCATCGTCAGCGGGCGAATTCGCTTCTCCAAGCCATCGCGAATTGCTTCGGCAAGCGGCAAACCGTGGGCTCGTCGCTGATTGAATCCAGAAATTAGAATTAGCCCATTCATCATCCCGACGCCGAGGATCGAGATGAATCCCACGCCGGCGGAAATGTTGAAGTTGGATCCCGTCAGAATCAAGGCCCAGATGCCGCCGATCGTGAGCACGATCACATTGGCAAAGACCACGGTGACGTCCAGAATCGAACCCAGCGCCAGGTAGAGCAGCACGAGAATCAGCACCAGCGATAGCGAGACAACGATAATGAGCCGCTCGACGGCCTCGTTCATTTCCTGGAATTCGCCGCTCCACAGGCCAATATACGGTGCTTCGAAGCAATCAGCCGTCGCCTTTTGGGCTTCAGCCACGGCACTGGCCAAATCGCGGTTACGCACGCTGAACTTGATGGCGATCAGTCGTTTGCCCTGCTCGCGGGCAATCGTCGAAGCACCCGAACGCACGAAACTTCCATTGCGGTCCGGCGCCCCGTGTTCGTCGACAGGTACGACCAGATCGCCCAGACGTCTCCGAGGCACGCTAGCTGGATTGTTGAACGTGGTGTTGAAGCTGCTGCCGATTGACGACGGCAGGGGCACGCTCGTGCCGCGCAGTCCGAGGTCGTTGGGGCCGCCATTTGGATTGTTATCGACGATGACTCGATTCTTGATCACGTCGACTGGAATATCGAGAATCAGATCCTCGTTCTTGCGGAGGTACTCTGGCCAGCGAATGGTAATGTCGAAGGTTCTCTCACCTTCCACCATTTTCGTAAACGCCTTGCCGGCAACCGCCGTTTGCAGCGCGTCCTGCACCTGGGCAACGCTGACGTTCCACATGGCGCAGCGTTCGCGATCGATCGCAAACTCGAGGTTTGACTGCCCCTTGATCCGAAAGATCCCGACGTTTTCAATGCCGCGGACGTTTGCCAGTCGAGCCCGAACGACCTTGGCAATTTCCTCCAACTTATCCAAATCCGGACCAACGATCTTGATCGAGTTTTCGCCCTTGACTCCCGAGAGGGTCTCCATCACGTTGTCGCGGATTTGTTGCGAAAAATTCCAGTCGACGCCGACAATGGCCTGATCGAGGTCGTGCTGCATCGCAGTGACTAGCTCATCCTTGGTCCGGGCCCTCGGTCCGAAGATCTTTCGCCAGCCGGACCGTTCTTCGACCTTCGGCCACTCTTCTTCTTGCTTGAGTGGAACCTGGAACTCGGCATTGTAGAAACCGGTCGGGTCGGTCCCGTCGTCTGGGCGGCCCATCTGGCACAGCACGGCCTTGACTTCGGGGTACTCTCGCAGCAAAAAGCGCGCGGTTTGGGACCGTTGCTTCACTTCATCCAGCGAAACCCTGACTGGAAACGTTCCGCGAATATAGATGTTTCCCTCTTCCAAGGCGGGCATGAATTCGCGACCCAGAAAGGGTAATGCCATCACGGTGCCAGCGATCAATCCTGCGAAGCTCACCAAAACCAGAAAGCGGTGCCGTAGAGCAATCTCCAATTGATGCAGATAAAAACTCTTTAGCCCGCGAACCAATATGTTGTCCTTTGCGCGCGTGACGTTTTGCATGAAGATCCGGCACAACACGGGCGACAAGGTCAATGCGAAAAGCAATGCGCCCCCTAAAGCAAACGCATAGGCGTCGGCCATGGGCCCAAAGATCTGTCCCTCCGGACCGCTCATTGTGAACAGCGGCAGCAGCGCGCAAACCATGATCAGTGTAGAGAAGAAAAGGCTCCGTTCCACTTCACCGGTGGCCCGCAAAATGCGCTGGACAAGCGTCAAGTCAATGTCTTCGCCCGAGCTGAGCCGTCGATAAATCGCCTCGACCATGATCACCGAGGAGTCGACGATGATGCCGAAGTCGACGGCGCCCAACGACAGCAAATTGGCCGATTTGCCCCGCATATAGAGCATCGCGAAGGCAAATAACAATGCAAGCGGAATGTTGATAGCGACAATCAGTGCACTGCGCGTATGGTTCAAGAAGATCAACAGGATAAACACCACCAGGGCAATGCCCACCAACACGTTTTCACGGACTGTGGTCGTGGTCAGGTGAATCAGGTTAGTGCGATCATAGATGGTGTCCAGCTTGACGCCGGGCAGCAATTGGCCGGGAGTTTCGTTGAGTTGCTTGACCTTCTGTTGCACGTCGGCCAGCGCTGGCAGGGACTTTTCGCCCTTGCGAAGCAACACGATCCCCTGGATGACGTCTTCATGGTCTTCCCAGACGCGGTGGCCATGTTCGTCCAGAATCTCCTCGCCGTTCTCGTCGAGCTTTGGCTGACTGGCCGCCACTCGGCCGGCCCGCGTCTGATTGCCTACCACTACGCCGTGGCGTTCCGCCGGATTCGTGCTGGAATGTCGCCCGCCTTCGACGACGTCCGAGACTTTGATCGGAACGTTGTTGGTGGCGGTCAACACGATTTGACGAATCTCGCGCAATCGTCGCGATTCTTCGGCTCGCAGCAAAATGGAAGCGGCTTTGGGATCGATGCCCGGTTTGAGCTGCTGAGTGGGATCTTGGCCACCTCCGATCAGTCCCAAGCCGCGGACTGCCTGCACCGAGTCGCCTTGGCGCAGGTAATCGCCGCCGACATTGGCGTTGCTTTCGGTGATAGCGTGTTCGAGCTGTTCGAATGTGATTCCGTATTGCTTCAACCGCGCCGGATCGGGCTGAATTTCATAACGTTTCACCGCGCCGCCAAAGCTCACGACGTCCGCGATCCGCTGGACGCGGCGAAACTCTCTTTCCAGCTTCCAATCGTTTAGCGCTTTGAGATCCGTCAGTGTGTAGATGTCCCGGCCTTGGGAATCTTTGGGATTCTTGAGAATGTAACGATAGATTTCGCCGGTCGGAGACGTCGGCGCAATGGTCGGTTGAACGCCGGGCGGCAGATCGACCGAGCTGAGGCGATTGAGCACCTCGAGGCGCGCGCGGAAGTAGTCGACGCCGTAGTTGAATTGGTTGCGCAAATGCGCCAGGCCGAACAGCGATTTACTGCGCGAATAATCCAATCCCGGCATGCCCGCCAGTGCAATTTCCAGCGGAATCGTGACTTGCCGCTCGACCTCCTCGGCCGATGCGCCGGGATATTGCGCAATGACTTCCACGATCGCCGGGGCTGGATCGGGATAAGCTTCGACGTTGATATTCAGAAACGAATAGAAGCCCACCGCCGCCAGCGCGATCGCCAAGAGTACGACCACGAGGCGATTGACCAGTGACCAGGCAATAAGTCGATGGACCATGAGAACTCTGGGCAGCCGAAGGGCTGGAGGAAACGGTCAAAGAGGAGCTAAAGTAGCAGGGAGTCAAACACGGACTAGTTCTTGACGGAGTCTCGCGCGGGCAGGGTTGCCAAAGCGCTATCGAGCGCACCGTCGAGCTCGATAATGCCCGTGGACACAACCCATTCTCCGGGCTGGAGCGGCTCGCAGCCCTTGGTCTTTTCTTCAGGCGTGGGGATGGAGCGAATGAAAACGACGTCGGAACCGCGGCTTACCAAGGCGACGCTGCGCCGAGTCACGGCATGGCCTTCCGCGTCGGCCGCGACGAACACTACACATTGCGTGCCATCTTCGATCAGGGCTGTATCGGGAATCACGACCTCACCGGCAGCGGCGGGCAAATCCACTGTGGCTGTGATGAATTGGCCTGCTCTCAATCGCTCTTCTCGATTGTCCAGCCAGCCCATGACCGCGGCGGTATGCTGGTTGGGATCCACGATATTCACGATCAACTCGAATGTGCCGGGGATCACCGGCGAATTGACCTGAGACTTGAGAGCAATGGTCCATCGTCGGTCATTCGGCCCGAGTGCTTCAAGCGCCGGCAAATCCTCTTCGTAGACGTTGGCCATCACGCCCAGCACGCTCAAGTCAGCGATCTTGAACAGATCGAGACTCGTATCGACGATATCGCCGGCGACGATGTTCTTTTCCAATACCGTTCCATCGAAGGGGCAGCGCACTTCGACTTCAGCCCAGCTCTTGTCTACTTCCATGTCGGCCACCAGGTCGCCCCGATGGATTTTTTCGGCCTCGGCGCGCACCACTTGGATCTCTGCCTCGGCGAGCCGCCACGATCGCAGCGTGCGTTCCACGCGATCGACTTCGATAATATCGGATTCCACTTCGCGCTCGGCCTCGCGCACTTGACGCATCGCCACCACGTCTTTTCCGAGCTTGTTCAAGCTTTCTAACTGGGCCTTATCCAAATACAGCTTCGAGTGCGCGTTCACCAGGTCGCTTTTCTTCTCTCCGACGTCTTTGCTCCAAATCACGGCCAGCAACTGCCCTTTCTTCACGCGATCGTTCAATCTCAGCG
>JAYVCO010000404.1:0-4666 GCA_043749935.1 Planctomycetia bacterium | reverse complement strand
CGAGCAGCTCGGTCACGTGTCCAACGCCATCGACTCCTACCGGCGCGCCGTGGCCTTGCGCCCTGACTATGCCCTGGCGCATTTCAACCTGGGAACGGCTCTGAAAAAAGACCGGCAGTTCGAGCAGGCGGTGATCAGCCTGCAACGAGCGATCGAGCTCAAACAGGACCTGGCCGACGCCCACAACAATCTGGGCGCGGTCTATGAAAAAATGGTCCGATTGGACGAGGCACAGCGCTCGTTCGAGCGCGCCATCGAGCTCGATCCCGAACGCGGAGACTTCCGCGCCAACCTGGGCTCCGTCCTCAGAGATCAGGAGCAGCCCGAGGCCGCGATCGCCAGTTACGACGAGCCCTTGAAGCTTGCCCCCGAAGATCCAGACTTACGTTGCGGCCGGGGAATGGCGCTGCTCAGCTTGGGTCGGTTGCTACCGGGATGGGCCGATCACGAGTATCGGATCCAGAGCGAACAATTCGATTCCACGCTCAATTTTCCGCAGCCTCTTTGGGACGGTTCACTGCTCGATGGTCGTACCCTATTGATTCATGCAGAGCAAGGCTTGGGCGATACGCTTCAATTCATCCGCTACGCGAAGATGGCCGAGCCGTACGGCGAAAAAATCCTCTTGGCCATGCAGCCGACGTTGCTACCTTTGCTGAAGTGCTCGGGTTATCAGAACCTGATCCCGAAGGTAGAGCCTTGGCCAGAGTTTGACGTGCAAGCGCCGTTGATGAGCATGCCGCATATTTTCAAGACCGAGCTCGATACCATACCCGCCAAGGTGCCCTATGTATCGGTTGAACCAGAACGGACCGAAAAATGGCGTCAGCGGCTGAGCCAATTCGACGGGCTGAAAGTCGGCGTCTTCTGGCAGGGCAACCCTGGCTACTATCGCGATCAGGTTCGCTCCATTCCATTGCGATGTTTTGCCTCCTTGGCCCAGGTGCCAAACGTTCAATTGATCAGCTTGCAACGAGATGCGACCGAACAGATCGCGGAAGTCGCGGATCAGTTTCAGGTTCACGTGCTAGAGGGGTTGGATGCCGAGGGAGGCGCGTTCATGGACACGGCGGCCGTGATGAATAACCTCGATCTGGTCGTCGTCTGCGATACGGCGGCCGGGCATTTGGCGGGAGCGCTTGGAGTGCCTGTTTGGACGGCTCTCGTAGTCGGCCCGGAATGGCGGTGGATGCTCAAGCGCGAGGACACTCCTTGGTATCCGTCGATGCGACTGTTCCGACAGACCAAACCGCGCCAGTGGTCGGACGTCTTCGAGCGCATGGCGGTCGAGCTGGCCAAATTACGTCCTAAGTCGGCGGCACCACACCGCGCTGAATAATTGCCGCACCCCTGGTCACGGCTTATGGCATCCGCCGCTGAAAATTTCGCACAGGCAGTCCGCTTTCATCAAGCCGGACAATTGCCCCAGGCTGAGCAACTCTATCGGCAAATCCTCGCATTGGATCCGCGGCATGCAGCCTCGCTGCATTTGTTGGGCGTCATCGCTCATCAAATCGGACGCCATGACGCGGCCATCGAATTGATCCGCCAGGCCATTGGCAACCAGGACCAGCAACCTTCGTTTTACAGCAATCTAGGAGAAGCCCATCGGGCGCTCAAGCAATATGCCGAAGCGCGAACTTGCTACCAAAGAGCCATCGAGCTGGCTCCCGACTTTGTGCCGGCGCACCACAATCTGGGACTCTTGCTGCAAGCGACCGGAGAATTCGCTGAGGCCGAGGCGGAATATCGGACGGTCATTCGCTTGCAGCCAGATCATGCCGAAGCCCACAACAACTTGGGCAACGTGTTGCGGGCGAAAGGAAACTCGGCCGAGGCCGCGGTGGCCTATCGACGGTCGCTTGAGCACCGGCCAAACTACGCCGAAGCGCTGAATAATTTGGGAGCCACATTAGTCGATCTACAGCAGCATTCCCAGGCGGTCGAGACCCTGCGGCAGTCGCTGCAATTGAATCCCGAGTCGGCCGAGGCCTATCATAATCTGGGAAACGCTTACAAAGGATTGCGGCAACTTGGAGACGCCATCTCCTGTTTCCGAGAAGCCGTTCGCGTTCGGCCGGACCTCGTCGAAGCGCGCCTCAATTTGGGGATGATGCTTGATGAACAGGGAGACTCTCAAGACGCCGCCGAATGCTTCAAGCACGTCCTGTCCAAATACCCCAAGCATGTTGAAGCCCTGAACAACTTAGGGGCTGTCTACCCGAAACTAGGACTGATCCGCGAAGCCGAGACGTGCCTGCAAAGGGCGATTCAACTTCAGCCCGATTTTGCCGAGGCTCATAACAACTTGGGGGCTGTCTTTGAAAAACAGGGATACTGGGACGAAGCCCAGCAGTCTCTCGAACGGGCCATTCGGTTGGAGCCCGGCAAAGCCAAGTTCCACGCCGATCTGGGCTTGTTACTGCGAAAGCGAGCGCAACCCGCGGCGGCGATCAAGAGCTATGACGAGGCCCTGCGGCTCGATCCCAACGATTCGGAGTCGCATTGTGGTCGCGGCGAAGCTTTGTTGAGCTTGGGTGAATGGGCGGCTGGTTGGGCGGGCCACGAATATCGCTTGCAGTGTCCGAGGTTCGAGTCCACGCTCCGCCTTACCGAACCTTTGTGGGACGGCTTGCCACTGGGCTCAAGGACTCTGCTTATTCACGCCGAGCAAGGTCTGGGCGACACGCTACAGTTCATACGATACGTGAAGCTGGCCGAACAGCGCGGCGATCGAATGGTGGTCGCCGTACAACCTTCACTGTTGCCGCTGCTGAGCATATCGGGGATTAAGAACCTGGTCCCTGAGAAGCCGCCCTTACCGCCGTTTGACGTGCATGCGCCTTTGATGAGCTTGCCGCATCTGTTTGGAACGCGGCCCGACACGGTGCCCTGGGACGGTCCCTACTTATCGATCGATTCCCAGCGGATCGAAAAATGGCGCAAAGTGTTGAGCCCGATCGAAGGATTCAAGATCGGCATTATCTGGCAGGGCAATCCGGCCTATCATCGCGACCATGCGCGCTCGATTCCCCTGGCTTGCTTCGCTCCGTTGGCGCGATTGCCCCGAGTGCGGATGATCAGTTTGCAAAAACCGCCTGGCACCGAGCAGATTGCTCAGGTGGCCGGCCAATTCTCCGTCGTCACGCTGGACGCCTTGGATGCCGAAGGAGCGGCCTTCTTGGATACCGCCGCGGTCATCAAGAATCTGGATCTGGTCATCACCCCCGATACTGCCGTGGGTCACTTGGCTGGCGGACTCGGTGTTCCCGTTTGGCTGGCGCTGAGCCACGCTCCAGAGTGTCGCTGGCTGCTGGATCGCGAGGACTGCGTCTGGTATCCATCGACGCGTCTGTTCCGGCAAGTCCAGCCGGGCGATTGGCCGGAAGTCTTCGAGCGAATGGCGGTTGAATTGAATACGATCTCGAGCCAGCCAGGCGATGCGTGCTCGACCTTGAATTCGCTTGGCGGCGGCGGTGACCGATCATGACAACCGCGGCTGAATTATTCGAACAGGCGGTCCGTTTTCATCAAGCCGGACAGTTATCGCAAGCCGAGCAGATCTATCGGCAGGTTCTGCAAATGGATCCCAGGCATTCCGCCGCGCTACATCTACTTGGCGTGCTCGCACATCAAATCGGCCGCAACGACGATGCCATTCAATTGATTCGTCAGGCCATCGGCATCAACGACCGGCAACCGTCCTTCTACAGCAACCTGGGCGAGGCACATCGCGCGATGCAACAATACGCCGAAGCCCAGGCTTGCTACGAGAAAGCCCTTCAGCGATCGCCTGGCTTTGTGCCAGCGCACTACAATTTGGGCATGCTGCAACAAGCAACAGGACAGTTAGCCGCGGCGCAAGACCGCTATGCAATGGCCATCCGCTTGCAGCCGGACCACGTGGAAGCTCACAACAATCTGGGAAACCTGTTGCGGTCGCAAGGCAAGTTGAACGAGGCTGCGGCCTCCTATCGCGCCGCTCTGCGATTTCGACCCCGTTATGCTGAAGCCCTGAATAACCTGGGCGCGGTCCTGATCGACCTGCAACAATACTCAGAAGCAGTTGAGCTATTGCAGCTCTCTCAGCAACTTCAACCCGACTCGGCCCAGACATACCACAACCTGGGGAATGCTTACAAGGCTCTAAGGCAGCGCGACCGAGCCAGCCAGTGTTTCCAAGCAGCGCTGCGCATTCGGCCGGACTTTGTCGAGCCGCGAATCAACTTGGGCATGGCCTTGCAGGAACAGGGCGATTTCGAAGAAGCAGTTCAATGCTTTCGAGATGTGTTGGTCCGAAATCCCGAACAAGTTGATGCGCTCAATGACTTGGGTCTCGTTTATCAGCAACAAGGTCGATTTGCCGAAGCGCGCGAGTGCTACGAGTCGGCCTTGCGGTTGCAGCCCGAATATTCGCCCGCCCGGCACAGTATGGGCGCGCTAAGTCTTCTACAGGGAGACTATGAACGCGGTTGGGCCGAATGCGAATGGCGCAAGGTCGCGCTCAAGGATTACTTTCCGCCGCAACCGGCTTGGGATGGTTCGTCGCTTCCGGACGGCACGATTCTGCTCGTCGCTGAAGGAGGGCTGGGCGATACGTGGCAATTCATTCGCTATTACCCGCTGGTGCAAGAGCGCGTCGGCACCGTGATGCTGATGGTTCATC
>JAYVCO010000403.1:0-7378 GCA_043749935.1 Planctomycetia bacterium | reverse complement strand
TCCCCAGGTCAGGCCATTCGCCCGCAGTTGTTGATTTCCTTCGCCGAATCCAGTGAAAACGACTCGTTTTTGATCGGCCACGCCGTCGCCGTTGGTATCCTTGAGAAACAGCAGATCAGGCGCCGCGGTGACGAACACACCACCTTGAGCCGCCAGCACGCCATTCGGAAAATTCAGACCCGTGGCAAACACCGTGGAATGTTCGTATCGGCCGTCGCCGTCGCGGTCTTCGAGCCGACGAATCTTGCCGGCCGTGGGCCCGACCGGGTAGTCGATCATTTCGGCCACATACAAACGGCCATCGCCATCCCACGAGATCGCCACCGGGCTATCGAGCTGCGGCTCGCTGGCCACCAGTTCGATCGTTAATCGTTCGTCGCCCAGTTGAAAGCTTTCCAGCTCCTCCTCCGGCGACAGCGGTGTATCGCGCGGCTCCTGAGCCAGCGCCGTTGAGCACACACCGACAAAGATCGCGAGCACGGCCGTGCGTATTCTTCCGGTGAATCGCCACTCAACGGCCTGTCGCGCTCCTGACTGCATGATGGCTATGGCTTCGCCAACTCCTTGAGCAGCTCGACCGCGCTGTCGGCCACACGTTCGCCGGTGCTCGGCTCGGCGTAGCTGTGCAGTCCCATCCAGGTCTGGTAACCGCCCAACTGGTGGGCTTCGAGATTCGGAAGGTAACCGATCCAGTCGTTGGCCAGCTCGGCGACGTAGGTGAACTTATACGGCGATCGTTTTTTGATGTCCGTGCCAAAGATGGTGAAGTATTCGGCCGGCACGCCCACGATGGCGACGTCGCCAATCACCATGGCTTGCAACACGGTTTCGCGAGTCTTGCCCTGTTCGCTTTTGAGCTGCCGGCGCATCTCGCGGAAGACATCGATTACACCCTGGGCACCCGCGGGGATCCGTTTGTTACAATAGCTCGATACCTTCTCATCTTCGACCGATTCGTCGAACGTGCGCACCTTGAATTGAAATGGCCGCTTGATCGAGACTAGCTTCGTGACGGGGTGCGGCTCGGCCTGAGTTAGGGCGTCAGTAATGGCCCGTTTCATCCGTCGCACCGATTCGTCGACCGGGACGCCGGTAATATTGTGCGTCGAACCCGAGGCACCTTCGAGGAACGAAACCGTGCAGCCCAACTCGGGTTCCAATTCCTGGGCCGCCAGCCCATAAAAACTGGGCGAGCGAACGCCCGGCTTGCGGCTACCGATGGTGTGGGTCGAATGGTTGTAGAGCAATGCTCGCAACTTTTGATTCTCGCCGCGGAAGGCAAGTACGGGCAGTTGAGGATCGAACGGTCCGGTGTGACGAACCGGGTCGTTCATGGGTCCGGTCCACCAGATCGTGTTGTCAGACAACAGCACGCGGCTGTTGGCGCCGACGGTTTTCTCTTCGCCCAGCTTGAACAGAAACTCCGCTTCGCCGCCAGCCAGCTTGGCATTGGCCTGCTGGACCGCTTTGACGATCGCCTGCTGAACGCGTTTGGTAAATACGTCGTCGCGAACGTAGCCGTGGACGCTGGCGGTGCATGGGGCGTGATGCGTGTGCGTGGCGTTCACCAGCACGCGGTCGGCCGCGATGCCGGTCGACTGTTCGATTTCCTTCAGCGCCGGGTCGATGAAATCGCGAGTGACGAAGAGCACGTCGCAAGCCACGATCGCCACTTTTCCAGCGTTCGGTTTTTCGATCACCACGGCCACGGCCCGCAGCAAACCCTCCTGGCCGGTGGCCTTGCCCGGACCGATCCCGCCGGCAATGACCATCGAATCGTCGGCCTCGAGATCGACGGCCGCCGCACCGACGCGCACATCGGTTGCTGCCAGTGCCACCGCCGACCAACCGCACAAGATCGCCGCCCACGCAATAGCTTTGGTCATCGCTGCTCCTGGCAAAGTTGCCGCCTACGTGGTGCCGTTATTTCTTCATCAGCCAGATTTCCGAAACCTGACAGCCGCGACCGTTGTCGCCCAGGTTGGGCTCGCGATACCAGGTGAGGTTCAGCGCGCCCGTTTTCGTGGCTTCGGCCGGAATGTCGAAATCGACCGGAGCGATCGGGATTTTCTTGGCGATCAGTGGATGGATTTCGATCTTGTCGTTGGCCAGACAACGGATTTTCTTGAGCGCGCCGTCGCCGCCGTAGGTGACTCGGATTTTATACTGAGCCACTGGGTCGAGGCCGTCGTAGTGCATCCGCAGCGGCGCCTCCATCAACGATTCGGCGTGATCTTTCCAGGAAATGCGCATTGGACCGAATCCTGCAAATCCGGTGTGTGACGATTCGAGGAAGGCCGGATCTTTTTCGAATCCTGGGCCGACGACCAGATGCGGCTGCCAGTTCAGTTTTCCTAGATCGTCGTAAAAACCGCCGGGACCCGGATTGGTCCAGTTCACGATTTCATCGATCCCCTTCAGTCGTTCGGCCTCGACCGATAAGTCCCTGAGCACGGCGAATCGTTCTTTGAGCCAGAGGCGATTGTTGAGCGGCACTTCGAGCGTGTCGAGCGTTGCGCCACGATCGACGCCGATCGCTTTATACTTGGGAACGCTGGTCTGCATTTTAATGCTGGCGAACAGCATGTCGGCCAACTCGAAGACCCGCTCGCGCCAATCCTTGGCCACGCGCTCGCTGGCCGCATCCAGAATCTTTTCCGCCGCGGCCATCGCCGGCACGGCGCCGCTCTTGCCGGCCTCGCGCAACTTGTCCATCGCCCGGGCTTCGAGTTCGGTTTCGTAAATCAGGCGCGCCCGCTCGTAGGCATCGTAATAGGCCCGGTACAGGGCCTGTTGGAATCGCCAGTTTTTCAGGACCTCGGGCCGCGCGGCCTTTTCCATCGCCTGAAATTGTTCGAGGGTCGTGTACACGCTCTCGTTGGTGAGCAACGCTCCTTGCCAATTGCGTTCCAGAGCCAGCAATCCTTGGGCGAAGTTGTCGGCGTACGAGTCGCCAATGTAATAGCGGCCAAACTCGCGCAGAATATCGACCACCTGCGCGTCGGGATTCCAGCCCAACCCGCTCCAAATTGCTTTGTTCACGTCGTCGTTGCAGCCTTCCGAGTACGTGAGAAAGCCAATCGTATAGGGCTGCAGCAAGCGAAAAATCGTGGTCTCGCCCAGCGGCCGAGGGTTGATGCACTCGCGGCTCGAAGTGACCGCGTGCGCCACGTCCCAATCGGGCACCGGATATTGGCACTGCCGGCTGTGCGTGATGTCGGGGTAGTGGCGAATCGGATATTTGGCCGGAATCGTCTCGCGCAGTTGCTTCAAGCTCACGCGGTTTTGCGGTCCAAACACCAGACCGCTCAGCCAGGCTGGCTCGGTCTTCATGATGCCGTAGAACTCATCCATCCAACTTTTGTTGAAGCTCTGCGGCGACATCCACATTTGCGCCTTGGGATGATACTTGTGGAGCAGTTCTGTTTGCTTTTCCAACAGTGCCATCAAGTATTTCGGTTGTGTGTGGCCTGGGTCTCCGCCCGGCACGAAGATCACGTCGATTCGCGGCAGCTTCTTGTAGACTTCTTCCCACTCACGCAGCGCGAACTCGACCGTTTTGGGATCCGAGTAATCCTTGTCCATCGCCGGATACCAGATCCACACGTCCAGACCGTACTCATCGGCCACGCGCGACATGCCGACCATCATCTCCATTGGCGGCAGCGGAAAGTGGGGGCTCGTGGCGTCGTCATCGGTTCGCGGCGGGACCAATTCGACGGCGTTACAGCCAAACACCGCCAGGTCGCGATAGTACTGCTCCCACTGCGCCAGATCCCAAGCGTCGTAGCTGTTGGTCTTCGGGCGATAACCAAGCTGATGGCCGCGCAGCGGATACTTGGGCGCTGTCGTGACATTCACATCGTCGGCCAAGGTAATCTTGCCGGGATTCAGGTGCATCTGCCGCAGCAGATAGCCGATGCCAAACAGCACGCCGCGCGCGTCGTTGCCCACGACCAACACGTCCGAGCCTTTGCCGCGAATGCGAAAACCCTCGGCTTTTCCGGCCGGCTCTTGGCTCAACGCATCGGCATACTTCCCGCCAAAACTTTTCAGGGCCGCAGCCGGACCGATGGCCACCACGCTCTGCCCGGCAGCCGGCCAGGCATGGGTCACCTGCCAACGGATTTGGGTGCGCTTGTTGACTTCATCGACGAGCATGTCGACGGCTTTCTTTTCTTGCACCGAAAGATCGGCGGGCGTCACCACCACCGCATGGCTCAGATCCACGGCCCGGGCGGGCAGAGCGGTCAACAAAAACAGGAGGCAGCTCAATCGTGTTGCGACTCGAAGCATGGTGAAAATCGCCTTGTGAATTTCGGGAGTAGGAGCGGGGGCGGTGAAACCAAGCGCAGGGCCCTATTTTGACTTGCTCGCGGGCGCCGATGCAAGGCGCCGGGTTCCAAGTTTGCCAGGAGGTCCAGATTGTCCTGAAGCTTGGCCTGCGAGGAAACTGCGACCCCTCACAGCCAGGCTGCCCTTATCGCCGGCGGAGATGGCCGGCGCTGGATTGAAAATACTTCTTGCGGCGGTTATCGACCACGGCGGGCTCGTCACTTTGGCGGCTCTTCAAATCGTGCAAATTGGCGGCACAGGTGCGGCAGCCCGAGATCTCGAGATGAAACTGGATGAAGCCAGCGACGTCCTCGCTGAGCACGTTCAAGAGAAAGCTGCCCAACTGGTCGCGCGAGGGGCAACTGAGCCTGTGCCGGCGCCAGATTTCACCCAGCGAGTGGACGCCGGCATCGCGGCGGCCATTGATCGCGATCAGTTGCTTCGCCAGCTTTGGATCGTCGCGCAGAGACTTTTCAACGCGCGCCATCGCATCGACCGGCAGGGCCTCGTCGAGATAAGCTTCCAGCTCGGATTGGGTTAGCGGTTTTGGCATCGTCAATCGTTATGGTCAATCGTTTTCTTGAAGCTCTGGAAACACGTCTTCCGAAAGGCCCTGCTTGCGTACCAAAGTCCGCAAGCGGGCGAGAAACTCGAACTTGAAATTGGCCACGGTCTGTTCCGACATTTTCAATTGAATGGCTACGTCTCGGTTGGGCCAACCGCGTACGAACAGCAATTCCAGGCAACCCAACTTCTGCCATTCGCCGCGACTGCGCAAGCGGTCGATCTGTTCGTTCAGCGCTTCGACGATCGCGTCCTCTTCCAATCCCTTGCGTTCGCCACTGCGCATGATGCTGGAAACGGCGCGGCCTCGATCGGGCGGCTCCCACTCGTTGCCATCCGAACCGACCGCCAAGGGAAGCGTCGGGCGACGCCCCTCGCGGCGCAAGTGGTCGGTCAATTTATGGGCAGCGATGGAAAATAGATAACTTTCCAGCGGCCGCGAGTCTTCGAAGTTGGGCAAACTGTTGAGAAAGCCCAGAAACGTTTCTTGGACGACATCTTCGCCGGCCGACCGACGCCCGAGGCGGCCTTCTACGAACGCCAGCAGCCGGCCCTCGAAGCGCGCGATCAGTTCGTTCCAGGCTTCGCTTTCGCCGGAGCGGATGCGATTGACGAGCAATTGATCGGACGGGGCCAGTGGCACCATGGAACAAAACCGCTCTTGAGCACGAGCTAAAACACTTCCGCGTGCAACTCCCAGTTGAGCTGCTCCGCAGCCAGGTATCTTAGCAGATGACTTCTCAGAACGGCACTGCTTGGAAAGTCGCTGCTTAGAAAGGCACCGCCCGGCGCACCAGCAGGGCTCCGGCCACCACGATCATCGCGACAAGCGTCGCGGCCAGGCGGAGTTGACCCTTGTGGGCTCCGCCCATTCGCAAATCCAGCGTGAGATAGCTGTAAAATGTGCCCAGCATGGCCAATACCAGGGCTGTCGCGGAACCGGCGTACCACAGGCGATTTGTCACCACGGCGTCGCGCCAGCGACTGTGAAAGTCCGCCCGCGCCTCATCGTCGAATTCCAGCAGGGCATGAATTTGTTGCATCGGCCCGACTGACTCCGATTGAACCACTTCGCCAAATTCCTGCTTGACCAAATGCTTTCGCAAATAGCCGAGCGGCAGATCAATCGTTCCCGCGGCACCGGCCCCCAAGTAATCATCCACATAATGGTTGGCCTCTTTGCGGATGGCCAGATCCAAAGCGCGCTGGCACTCGGGCACGTCTACATACAAACCTGATTTGACGCTGGTGCGATACACGGCCCCCTCGAGCCGGCCCGGCGTTTCGACCCAGGCCGGGCGCTTCGTCGCGGGCAAAGCAACAGCGGCTTCGGGAGTTAGTTGAGCAACGAGAGTTGCTTCTGTTTTTTGTGATTCAGGAATACCGGCCGGCGGGCTTGGCACGGGCGAAGCCGGGACCGGCGCGGCAGGCTGTGGAACGGCCGGCGTGGTGGCGGGCGCTGGAATTGCTTCCGTCGTTGTGACGGGCACTGCGATTGGAACTGCGGCGGCCTCGGCGGCAGGTGGCGCAGGCGCTGTCTCCTTGGGCGCTGCTTCAGTAACGGGTGATTCGGGCGTTGGTGCTGCGGGTGCCGTTGACGGAGGCGTTGGTTCTGTGGCTGGTTTGGCTGCCGTGACTGGAACATCGACCGCTGGCGCCGCCGCGGGGACTGGTGCCGCGGGTGGCTCGGGCTGTTTGGCTTCACTCTTGGCCAGTTCGGCCCCGACCGGAATTTCGCCGGCACGCGGCGGCAACTCGGCTGCCAGATCGGCTGGGTCGGACCTTTCAGGCCGCATCGTTGGCCGCTTGGCGCGAGTGGTCGGCTTCTTGGTCGGTTTCTTTGCTCGCGAGTTGCCCGAAACCTTTTCTCGCATCTCGCTAGCCTTTTCCCTGATCTCTCTCGCGAGTTCCCGCGAGTTGCCCGAAACTCTGTCTCGCATCTCGTTCGCCTTCTCCCTGGCCTTTTCTTGGATCTCTCTCGCCAGCTCTGGCGCTCTAACAACTCGATCGCGGCTGGCTATGCTTTGCGGCGGCGAATTGAAAAATGAAAACAACATGAAACCGCCGGCGGCCAGGCCGAGGATGGTCAACGCCTTGAACGCCACGGGCCGAGTCCGCTCGCGACTGGCCAGGAGCGTTCCAGAGATGATCAAAACCGAAGCTAACGCAATCAGCACCCATTTGGGAAAACTCGCGTGGCTGTGTCGAAGCTCGAAGCCGAACTCTTCGGGATCTTTGTGAACCGAGCTCACTTTGCGCAGCGGCACATCGTCATCGAGATCCAAACTGCCGGAAAAATCCAAAGGGCCGACGTAGATGTGACGGAACCCGTTGTCATCGTCCGAACCAAACAGAGCCAGTCCGGAAGCCACGGCGGCAATGCCGAGCACGGTAAATGGAATCAGCCGGCCGGTGCAGCGAAGCACTCTGCGGCCGATGCCGAATACCAGCCAACCGACGAAGGCGAGCATCAGAAATG
>JAYVCO010000402.1:0-3415 GCA_043749935.1 Planctomycetia bacterium | reverse complement strand
CTGGACTTTTTCGGCGAGCGCTTCGGCCAGGCATTGCCGCGTGAACTCGGTGGCGGCGTAAATCCCCTCGGCCTGAACCGTGTCGGCGCCCCACATGATGCGGTCCGAGGGCATGCTCTCCAGCCATTCTTGATACGCCCGCTTGGCCATCGTGTAGCTAAGCATTGGCAGCCAGACCGAGTCGAACCAGACGTTGCGATATTTCATGCCGATCACGGCGGTCTCGCCGACCCAGGGAAAACCACCGTGAAACAAAATGAACTTCGTCTTCGGATTGGCTTCGATCAGGTCGACCAGCAGCATCGGGTTCGACCCTTGAATGCGGGCTTGCCCGGTGTGAATCTGGAAGGGCAACTCGTACTTGGCACTCAGCCCGGCAATGTGCCAGAACATGAAATCCTCGAAAGCCTTGACCTCCTCCTTCGAAACTTTGTCGGCCGGCTTGCCGAAGACCGCGGCCGCGCGCTCTTTGGGAACGCGCTCGTAAGAGAGCGTTCGCTGATAGGCTTGCGTCGATTTGAGGCAGGCGACGTCGGCCGCCACGGCTTGTTGGAAAATCGTGTCGAGGAGCGCGAGATAGTCGTCGAGCGACTCGATCTTCTGGCCCTGCCGCTCGGCGAACACATAAGGGCTGTCCAGTGGATTGGCAAACACACTCGAGTGGTGTCCGCTGATGAGCATTGTCACGTTCAGCACCGGCACCGAGAACTGATAGGCCCGAGCGAATTGCAGGCGAGCCCAATAGCAGTCGATGAACATCAGCTCGATGTTGGCGCGCTTCGTGATTACGTCGATCAGCCAGGCGTCGCTCTTGTAGTTGGCAAAAATCTTCTCGTTCAACTCGCGGGCCTGCGCGTCGGTGATCGTATCGAAATCGACGCCGTACAAATCGCGGAAGCCCGGCAGCAAGTAGCGATAAAAGCTGGTCGCGCGGGCGTCGGCAAAGTCATTGCGCGCCGTGGCCCACCAGTCGTCGAACGATTTGCCTTCCGGCCAGCGAGTCAGCCGGTTGATGCCCGGGTAATAGCTGCCGCGAAAAATGCCGTGCAGCGTCATGCCGCGGCCGCGATCGGTCTCGTCCAGATTGGGAATCTCGCCGAACGGGCGCAAGTGGTCGTGCGTATCAATGGCCGGCACCGCATCAATGCCCGCCTTGAGCCGCGTATAAATAGGAGTCTGCTTCACATCATCCGCCCAAGCCGCAGTCCCACCACGGCCAACAATCGCAAGAGTCGAGACGACGACAAAGATCAATGAATTGCGCATGGAAGCGTCCTTCGTTTGCCAAGGCCGGTGTTTCTCGAGTGGCATGCTCCGGCTGATCAAAGCCCGCCGGAACGCTTAAAGGGTAACCGCCCGAGGAGGCGCGTGCCAACAATTGGTAAGTGTTCGCCTAGAACATGCACTTTCCGAGAGACGGCGTTACGGATCGACGGGGAGGGAACCGCCGATGCCAAGGATTGCCCGTGGGTATTTTCGCGCCCACTCTAGGTACGCTTTGCAACGACGAACCAGGCCCTTGGTCCGCCCTCGGAAAATGTGGCCTTGAATTCGGGGATCACTTCGAAGCGGGCCGGCGCGAGGGATTCGAGAGTCCAGCCGTTGGCGAACGAGGCTTCGAGCTCTGACTTCGAGACGCGGCGGGGGCCAACGGTTCCTGGCTCGGCGTCGCTGAAGCACATCAGAAACAATCGCCCGCCTGGTTTTAGCACGCGAGCTAGCCCCTCGACGTACTGCTTACGGTCGGGATCGCGAAAGACGTGGAACAATCCGCAGTCGATGACGCTGTCGAAGACTTGTGGCAGTTCCTGGAGTGCCAGGGCGTCCATGACCAGGAAGTTGGCGGACAGGCCCCGGTCGGCAGCTTTCTGCCGGGCTCGCTTGATCGGTTCTTCCAGATAGTCGATGCCAGTGACTTGCTGCCCGCGTTTGGCGAAGAACAGGGCGTTCTCGCCGGTACCGCAACCGGCGTCGAGAATTGAGCCGGTGATGCGATCGGCGGCTTCGACGAAACCCGGTTGCGGCTTGCCAATGTCCCACGGCGCCTTCTCGGCATAGGCGTTGGAAAAGTGTTCCTTATCGGGCACGTTGCTCATCGAGTTCTCCACAGGCAAATGAGTGACTTAGATACACCCCGGCATACGCACGACCAGCCCGGGGCAATTGCTTACTTAGCGCCTATCCGAGAACCGTCTCGGAGAAGGGGACAGTCCCCGACCATCTGCCGATGGTGCCCGGCTCCCCGGGCACCGCAAAATTGGGACAGTCCCCGCCGATTCTCGGATAGGCACATCGAGCATCTTACGGCCCGAACAGCGAAGCGGCCAATACGTGCATCCCATAGAATTGCCATTTTGGCATACCGATTGCAGGTTTTGTAGTTGAACCGGTTCAATTCAAAGCGAGGAGGTGCACCATGTTGGAACTTCATGAAGAAGCGGACGGCCAGATTCTGGTCGCCGATTTGAGCGGCAAGTTGACCGCCGAGGACTACAAGCGTTTCGTTCCGATCGTCGAGCGGCTGATCGAGGAGCACGGCAAGGTTCGCATCTTGTGCCCGATGCGCGACTTTCACGGCTGGGACTTGGGCGCCTTGTGGGAGGACATCAAGTTCGACTTCAAACACTTTGCCGACATCGAACGATTAGCCTTGGTGGGCCATCAGAAATGGCAAGCCGGAATGGCCGTTTTTTGCAAACCATTCACGACCGCCAAAGTGCGACACTTCGATGAGCACGAGCTGCAAGAAGCCGAGGAGTGGATCTGGGAGAATCTGCCGCAGGCCGTTGGCAAGGGTGCCGGGCACATGCACTCTGTGCGGCACGATAGGGTGCAGGAAGCCTCGGAAGAGTCGTTCCCCGCAAGCGACGCTCCGGCCTATTGAAGAGGCCGCAGTTCGAAGCAGTAGGAAGATACCACGGTCGCATTCACGCCGACCGGGCCGATGCGCTTGAATCCGGGCGGACGTGGCTGGCGATGTCGGCTGATCGAGCGATGATTTCGATCAGATCGGCCACGAGCTCATCCAGATCGACTCGGAATCGAGAAAATCGAAAGATAGCCCTGAATTAAATCGTCTATTTGCCCCTTAGGCTATGATAGGTTTCCGTTGACAAGCCGTGTCAATGGTTACTTATTGCGGTTTGTTCGAAACCACAACGACGACGCTTTCGTCGTCGATCAATTCTAGCCGTCGTCGATCCACAGTGGATGATTGGCCACAGTGGATTATTGGCGGGCGAATCATTTTTGAAGGGAAGTGTACGATGAAAAATGTATTCCTGAAGTCCAGTTGGGCGGCAGCCGTGTTGGTCATTGCTGTATGTGCAGTTACCCGAGTCCATGCCGACAATGAGCCACGTTCGAAAAACAAGGGTGGCGGCAGTAATGCCCGGAGCAATAACAACAGTAGCGG
>JAYVCO010000401.1:0-4403 GCA_043749935.1 Planctomycetia bacterium | reverse complement strand
GCGGCGGTGTTGATGTAGAGTCGCCCATCGGCAAACAGCGGCCGCGCGGCGGCGTTCATGCCACCGTGGTTCACGCGCCACAACTCCTCGCCCGTCTTGGGCTCATAGGCAATCGTGGCCCCGGCGCTGGGATACACCAGTTGTTGTTTCCCCGCCACGTTGATGAGGGTCGCGGTGCAATATGCCTTCTTGACGTCGCCATCGTCGGAGCCGTAGTCGATATTGCGATCTTTACGCCAAACGGTTTCGCCAGTTTTCTTGTCGAGCGCGACGACATATTGCACGTCAAATCCGTCGTAAGCCACGATCAGCAGGTTGCCAACCACGCCGGGCGACGACGCCGGGCCGCGGTGATGATTGCAAGGAAAATCCTGCCGCGTCCAGAGGATCTTGCCCGAGTTGGTGTCGAGGCAAGCGGTACCATGCGTGCCGTAATGGATCCACAGGCGGCCCTCCTCCACGACCGGCGTCGGCGTGGCATAGCTATTGAGCGGGTGGCAGAACTGCGGCTTCGCGATTTCGAACACCACGATATCTTGCAGCACGGCGCCGGTCTCGCGATCGACGCAAATCGCCGAGAGCTGCTTTCCATCTTCCGTGGCCGTGGTCATCCAAATTTGGCGATTCCAGATGACCGGCGACGAGCAACCCTTGCCGTGGATGGCCGTTTTCCAAGTGATGTGCTCCGCCTCGCTCCACTGGAGCGGCAAGCCCGTCTCGGCCGACTGCCCGTCTCCATCCGGCCCACGAAACTGGGGCCAATTGACCGCGGCGATTGCGCCGTCATCGAATGCCAACACCACGGCACAAAAGCACGCAAGCAATCGCATAAGCCGATCCCGTTCTAGCAAAATGTGGAGTGATCCTGAGGTCGGGTCCATTGTAGCTGCCGGACCGGGCAGGTGTCACGTGAGGTAAGTCGCTCAAGCCTTCCACGTGCTCTTCACTTCCGGATTGAGCAAGCCAGAGAGGCCCCACTGGCCTCGATAGATATCCAGAATGTTTTCGGCCGCGCCCAGCGCCATGTCTTTGATGGCCTGCTCGTCGAGCGCGGACACGTGAGGACTAACAATCACGTTGTCGAGCGCCAGCAGCGGATGGTTCGGCGACGGCGGTTCGATGGCTAGCACGTCAAGACCCGCGCCGGCCAAATGGCCCGACTTCAGAGCTTCGAGCAGGTCGGTCTCATTTAACAGCCCCCCGCGCGCCGTGTTGATCAACACGCTGCCACGTTTCATTCGCGCGAGCGATTTGCGGTTGATGATCTCCCGCGTTTCAGGCGACATCGGCGTGTGCAACGTGACGAAGTCCGACTGTGACATCAGCGTATCGAGATCAACCAACTCGATGTTGTGCTTCTTCACGAATTCGAGATCGGGATACTTCTCGTGCGCTAGCAAACGCATTCCAAAGGCGGCGGCGCGAACGGCCACGCTGCGGCCAATTCTTCCCAGGCCGACGATTCCCAGCGTTTTGCCGCGCAGCGGAATCGAGATCGAGCGACGCCGCCAGTTGCCTTTCCGCGTATCGACGGCATTTTGCACTACCGAACGCGCCACGGCCAGTAGCATCGCCATCGCGTGCTCGGCGACCGCCTGATGGTTGCCGTCGGGCGTAATCGTCACGGCAATGCTGTGTCGCGTCGCGGCGGGCACGTCCACCTGATCGTAGCCTACGCCATTGCGCGAGATGACGCGCAACTGCGGCAAGCCGGACAAGACCCGTTCGGTATAAGGCTCGCTGCCGGCAATCACCGCCACGATGCCCTGCGCCGCTTCGAGCACGTCTTCCTCGCTCATGAGCACGTTCTTGGCCGGAAATCGCACGTCGTAACCCGCGGCGTGCAGAGCATTCAAGTGAGCGCCCGGAGCCTCGCGCAACACCTCGGTCGTAATCAACACACTCGGCATGATGAATCCTTAGAGATGAAAGTTGTAGATCAAGTCTGTACAGCAAGTCCGATGTCAGGCTTTCGCCCGTGGGCGTTCGCGAACGCGAGCCGCCAACTGCGAGGCGGAGCGAATCAGCAGCGCAAAATCGGCAGCCATTGCCAACCAATTCACCCCCTTGTCGGCCCACTCCACGAGCAGGTCAGGGTCGTCACCCACGGCAATTCCCATCGGCACTTTGGCCTCGCGCGCTTTGGCAATCACGTCGTCGATGGCGCGGATCACCTCGGGATGGCGGCCCTGGCCCGTATAGCCTAGCGACGCGGCCAGGTCGTTGGGCCCGACGACGATCGAGGTCAGCCCGGGCACGGCCAGGATCTCCGTCAAGTTCTTCAGGGCCTCGGCTTGTTCAATCTGCACGATCGTGATGATCGCTTGATTGGCGGCCTTGCAATAATCGGGCCCGCCGCGAGTACCATAGGCGGACGGCCGCCGCGGCCCGTACCCGCGGACGCCCTCGGGCGGATAACGACATGCCGAGACCGCCATCCGCACGTCCTCGGCCGTCTTGACCAGAGGAACGATGACGCCCGCCGCGCCGATATCGAGCACGGGCTTGATCAGCACGGGATCGTTGGCCGCCACGCGCACCAGGGGAGTCGTTTCGCTTCCCTTGGTCGCCATGATGTGTCCCTGCACGCGTTCGAGCGAGATCGGGTTGTGCTCCGTGTCGATCCAGACAAAATCCAATGTTCGCGTGAGCGCCTCGGTTACCGTGGCATCGATGAATGTGATGCACGTTCCCACCAGCGTTTTTCCACTGGCCAGTTTATCGCGAAAGAAATGGGCGTTTTCCACGGCGTCTCGACTCACTTTCTTGTTGTTCGGCAGATCCCGAAGCTGAACCGTTACTGTATTGTATTAAAGCAACTCACTTATCGGACGATGGTCCTCGACCAGATAGCGCGGGCGTCCGTTGAGATCCGGAACCGTTGTCCGTTCCAGATCGATTCCTAGATGATGATAGATCGTGGCCAGCACTTCTTGGAAGTGGACCGGGCGATCCACTGGCGTTTCCGCCAATTGGTTGGTTCGGCCAATCGTCTGACCGGTGCGCAGACCTCCTCCGGCCAACAGCGCACACGAAACACCTGGCCAATGGTCGCGTCCAGCCGCCGCGTTGACGCGCGGGCTACGGCCCATTTCGCCCCAGGCCACGACCAGCACGTCTTTGTCCATCCCCCGCGCGTACAGATCCTCGACCAGTGCTGCCACGCCATGATCGAACAGCGGCATTTCCTGCCGCATGCCCTTGAAATTCGTCACGTGCCAGTCCCAGGCTCCAAACGCCAGGGTCACGCAGCGCGCCCCGGCCTCCACCAGCCGGCGAGCCACCAACAAATGCTCCGTGAGTTTAGGCGCCGCGTTGAATCCTTCGACCAGGCTCGAATCGCCCGGACCATACCGGGCCCGCACCGCCGGCGATTCTTGAGAAAGATCCAAGGCATCGCGCAACTTGGACGACGTGATGACGCCGATCGCCTGTCGTTGGAAAGCGTCGAGCCCCTGCAAAACCGAACCACTGTCGACTTCGCGCCGCAATCGGTCGAATTGTGCTAGCAATGTCTGCCGATCGGAAAGTCGCTCCAAGCTGACGCCCCGTAGCGTCATATTCTCGCGACAGTTACCGTCGGGCGTAAATGCTGTGTGAGCCGCGCCCAAGAAACCGGGGCCGGGATCGTTGTAGGGCGGATGGATCATTTTAGCCGCCAGCCCCACGTATGGCGGCACCGTTGGATCGACAGGACTTTGCAGTTTCGAGACAAATGATCCGAACGTCGGCCAACCGCCCTGTGGCTTGGGGCCCATCCGATCCCAGCCCGTCAGGCACATGTGACTGGCATGATCGTCTGGGCCGCCCACGATCGTGCGAATCGGCACGAGCTTGTCCATGATGTGGGCCAGCTTTGGCAGATGCTCGCATATCTCGATGCCTGGGACCGCCGTGCGGATCGGCCGAAATTCGCCGCGCACTTCCACCGGCGCCTCGGGCTTCAGATCGTACAAGTCCAGGTGCGACGGCCCACCGGGCATGAAGATCATGATGACTGACTTGTGCGACCGCGACGTTCCGCCAGTCGCTTCGGCGCGCAACACTTCGGCCAAACTCAGCCCTCCCACGGCCAGCGAGCCCATTTTCAAAAATGCTCGGCGCGACAGTCCATCGCACAGTCGGTAGGGTCGTCCCAGGATCGATAACATGCAACGAACTCCTTACTCCTGGACGTTCAGGCCTGCCCTGGCGTTTCCACGAGTTCACTGATGACTTTCGCGCCCGATACGGCCGAATCGGTCAGCGTTTCCTCGCGACCGTGGTGGTGATACGTGAGCCGATCGTGATCGAGTCCCAATTGGTGCAGAATCGTCGCGAACAAATCCGTTACGTGTACTGGCTTCTCAACAGCCCGATAGCCGACGTCGTCCGTGGCACCGTGTACATGCCCCGCCTTGAAG
>JAYVCO010000400.1:0-2961 GCA_043749935.1 Planctomycetia bacterium | reverse complement strand
GGCGTCGTTATAGATGTTCTGCACCACCGCGTTTTTTTGCAGGTCTTTGAACACGTCGCTGGCGGCCGCGCGGAGCTTGCGATCCTTGAGCGCGTCGACCAGCAGCGGATCGACCTTGGCGCGATCAGCCCCTTTGCGAGGTGGAATGTGCTCTTCGCACTTGATGAATATGTACAGGTTGCCGACTTGCAAGACCCGCGAAATCTCCCCCTTCTTCAGGCGGAACGCGACCTCTTCCAATTGCGGATCGCCCATGTGATGACGGACGGGCTGGATCAGGCCATAGGCGCTGGCGCTACCGTCTTTCGAGTGTTTTTTCGCGAGGGCTCCGAACTGGTCGGGCTTCGCCACGGCTTCGGCGTGTATCCGCTTGGCCTCTTCGGCACTGTTCAGCGCGATCAGTAGCACTTTGACCGACGGGCCAAATTCGCTTTCGTAGGCGTCTTCCAATTCTTGTTTCGTGACGGTCAATTGATCTCTGGCCAATTCGCGCAGCGCCAGCGTCGGCCAGATGATGTCTTTCGCATACCGGTTCGGCTTGATGCCCCGCTCTTTTTCCAGGGTCTTCAGCCACTGTTCCTTGGAGAACGAGAATTTGCGAGCCATGCGATCGATTTCTTCGTCGATCTGTTTTTCCGTGACGACGATGCGTCGCTGTTCGCACGTCGAGAGGATCAACTTGCGATTCACCATGCTTTCCAGCACATCATTGCCATAGTGCAACAGACACTCTCGCGCCAGGTCCTCGCGGCTGATCGGTTCGTTGTTGACTACGGCGACCACCTCTTGCTTTTTGCTATCCGCGCCCTTGGGCGCGGCGGCGCTCGGCGTCTTGGCGGGCTCGGTCGCCGAAGCCTTCTTGACATTGCCTGTTGGCGGCTTGGGCGCGGCCGAAGCTTTATCGGCCGGGGCATACGAACGGAACAGCAGGCACACGCCCAGCACGGCCATGCCGCTGAAGAACCAGCCAGCACGCTGGAAGAAGCGAACAATACGAGACGATCGGCTGGTGGGACGCTTGCCATCCATAGCAACATTCTCCGTCAAGCGGCAGCTCATGCTGCGAAACTGGTCTCACGCGCGCGAGCCATCCTGGCTCGTTGGGCCGGCAATATACGAACAGACGCCGAAAGGGGTCAAGCCGAGTCAGAACCTAAACCGCCGGCAGTGTGCTAGATACGGCTGCCGGAGCGGGCTTCTTGCAGCCGCCGCGAGCAGAGAGTGCAGCTCGCCAATCAGCCGCCCAGTTTGGCGGCTTCGACGGTCATCCGCGTCTGGGAGGGCCGATTGGTGATAATGCCGTCGATATTGGCTTTGACGAGCTCCGTGACCCGGTCGGGGTCGTCGACCGTCCAAACCCAGGCTTTCCAGCCCCGAGCGTGCACGGCCGCGATTGTGCTGGCACTCGTGAATTTATCTTCCCAGGCCACGATGCTGGCACCCGTCTTGGCTATTTGGTCGAGCTGCGCGGGGGTGAATTCCTTGTCGCCGAGCGCGGCCAAAGCCAGTTGCGGCGCCAAGGCGTGGCACCCGGTCAGGTAGTCCCAATCGAATGCCTGAACGACAACGTCATCGAGCAGCTTCTTTTGTTTCAGCAGCTCGACGCAGGTAGCCGGATCGCCCCCTTTGTGCTCGATCAGCGCGATCGAACCGGCCTGAATGGCTTCTAGTGCTTCGACGAGCGTCGGAATCCGCGTGCCGGCGAATTTAGCGCCGTACCAATTGCCGGCGTCGAGCAACTTCAACTCGGCCAGGCCCTTGCTCGCGATCGGCAGTTTCGTGCCGCCCCAGAGCTTCTTGGCGTCGGTCGTGCGGTCGAGATCGCCGTCGTGGAAAACCACCGGCACCCCGTCGGCAGAATGGCAATAATCGAGCTCGACCAGGTCCGCGCCTGCTTTGACGGCTGAGGTGAACGCCGGCAACGTGTTCTCGGGCGCCACTTGGCTATCGCCCCGATGAGCGATTATCAACACGCCCGGCCGCGAAACACGCTGCCTGGCATTATCGGGCCGATTTTCGGCCTGTGAGTGGTGTACATCAGCGGACAACCACAGGGCTCCAAACAGGGCCAGCGCGACATATAGGGTGAGGGCGACTGGTAATAATAAACTGTGCCTCACACCGTGCCCGCCACGCTCAATCTTCCATTACTTCCCGTTCTTTTGCGCCCGACAGATCCGTGGCCAGGTTTTCGAATCGCTTGGTCATTTCCTGAATCTCTTCTTTGACCTGATCGCGATCGTCCTCGGTCATGGTCTTGTCTTTTTGCTCCACGTCGGCGGCCTTGTTGCCGTCGCGACGGACATTGCGAACCGCGATCTTGGCCTCTTCCGTCAATTCGCGAATGCGCGCGCCCAACTTGCGGCGAACTTCGGCCGATAACGGTGGCACATTGATGCGTATCAATCGTCCGTCGTTCTGCGGGTTCAGACCCAAGCCGCTGGCCTGCACGGCTTTTTCGATGTCCTTCAGCGTGCCGGGGTCGAACGGACGGATGACGATCTGCGTCGCTTCCGGTGCCCCGACCGAGGCGATGGCTTTGATGGGCGTCGGCGAGCCATAGACTTCGACGCGCAGCGAATCGACCAGGCCCGGGTTAGCCCGACCGGTGCGAATGCCGGCCAGGTCTTGCTTCAGCTTGGCCAGCGCCTTTTCCATCCGCTCTTCGGTATCGAGCAGTATGTCTTCCACGCTCATAAAAAAACTCCGCCTTATCGATACGACAACTATTTCGTCACGGCGATCTGGCTGCTAATGAGCGTGCCGATACGCGCTCCGTTGACCGCCCGCTCGATGTTGCCTTCTTTCTTGAAGTTGAACACCAATATCGGCATGTCGTGTTCCATGCACTGCGTAATCGCCGTGGGATCCATGACTCGCAAGTTTTGTTCTCGCACGGCGTTATAGCTCAATTCGTTATAGAGCAAAGCGTGCGGATTCTTTTCCGGGTCGTCGCTATAC
>JAYVCO010000399.1:0-4414 GCA_043749935.1 Planctomycetia bacterium | reverse complement strand
CACAATGTGTCGACTTCGGCCTACGTGCTGCTGGGCTGGTTGCCGGTTATCGCGGTGAAAGAAATCGTGCGACTCATGCCCGGCGCGGCCCTGATATGGGTCGTCGCTGGTGGACTGTTTTACACGTTGGGCACCGTGTTTTTGGCCAACGACGGACGAGTGCCCTTCTTCCACGCGATCTGGCATCTCTGCGTCATTGCCGGCAGCGCGTGCCACTACTACGCCGTAATGAGCCTCGTGGTGCCCGCGGCTTAGTGCGGCTTATTTCTTCTGATCGCCCAGCAAGCGGAACACGCCTTCCAATCGCTGAATGGCCGTGGCGCTTTCGCCGCCGGGCGGCGCAGCCGCGGCCTGGCCTTGCATCAAATACCGCAAAGCCGTCAGTTGGTCGGGCAGCTTCAGCTCCGATTCGTCTTGGGCTTCGTGGTACGAAACGGTCTCGATGAAAGCGATGCACATTTCATCGGTGGTTTCTTCGCCCCAGCGAACTGTCTTGGGCGGCCGATTGGGGTTGTAGGGATTGTCGGCGGAATTGTCGTAGTGAGCCACCAGGTCGAGCCGGGTGCCGGCCGGCAGGTCCACGGCTTCGCGATACGTATAAATCTCTTGCCAGTTGAAATCCCAATCGTTGACGTACAGCATCGGCACCACTTTGCCATTGGGCAAAGTGGCGTCGACCCGCATGTCGCGACCTAGCAGGTGCATGTGCGGCGTGATATTGAGCGCCATCCCGCCGGCGGGCAGTTTGAACGCGCAGCGGATTTCGTGGTTCGCGGCGCCGGCCGGAATGGTCATTCCGCTGAGCGGTCCGCCGGCCGGCATGATCGGCACCGACAGCACGCTGCGCGTGACCTTGCCCTTGGCAAAGTAGATTCCCAACTTGGTTTGATCCGTTTCCGGCTTGCCGTCTTTGTGATAATGGACCTGCATCACGACTTTCGCGTCGCGCGGCAGAATGCGCGCCATGCCGTCGGGCAGGCGTGCAGGAAGATTGCCGGGGGCCCAGCCGCCGAGGCCACCGATCGGAATGAACCCTGGAAAGCCTTGCGAGCTTGTGTAACCCGGGCCATCATCCTTGGCATCGAGTTGTTCGGCCCGGCCGGTACTGTCGAGAAAGGCGATTACATGGTGTACGACGCGCGGATTGCCGGGCAGCACTTCGAGCGCGGCGACGAATTTGTCTCGATCGAAATCGACCGGCAGAATGAAACAGCGGTAGACGTCGGGCCCATCGGCGGCCAATCGATAGGGCTCGCTCGGCGTGAGCACGAGGTCGGGAGTGCCGAGCCGCCAGGTTTCGGAGAATTGCCGGGCCGCCGGCAAATCGTCGCGATTGCCTTCGGGGCAACCTTGAGCAACCCAGCGGGCGATCAAATCCTTGTCGGCGGTGGAGAGCACACGGCGGTTTTCGAAGTCGCCATGTCCTTCGATCGGTTTCCAAGGCGGCATTTTCCCCAAGGCCGTGAACTGCGCAATGTCCTGGGACCAACTTAGCGCTTGCTCATAATTGGCCAGTGCGAAAGGTCCGATGCCGCCCGTGCGATGACATTCCTGGCAATGGTCCTGAAAGATGGGAGCCAAATGTTTGGTGTATGTCACGGCGCCCGGGCCGGCGGGAACCTGGCCGGTTGCAGGCAGTGCCGAAAGTTGAACGGGACAGCCCACCGCTTTGGTGCGCGCCACGCTGACCGGTTTGCCGGCGACGACTTGCTCCAAAGCCTGCTGGAGATCCGAGGCCACCACGTTCGTGGCCGCGCTGCCGCGTGCCCGATAGCGATCGTCGATCCGACCGCAATAGACTTGCCTGCCCGCGGCATCAAACACACAAACTTCTGGCGTGACTTTGAACAGCAAGCGCTTGAATATTTTTCCGCCGGTGTCTTTGACGAATGGAAACGCCAGCTTGAATTCGCGGACATAGTCGGCCATTTCGCGCAGTGTCTGGCCCGCATTGGGATTGATGACAATGAAGTTCACGCCGCGTTCGAGAAACGCGTCGGCCAACCGATTGAGCGTGGGCGTGTACTCGATGGAAATCGGGCACTCGACCGAAATGCACACCAGCACGGTGGCTACCCGGCCGCGAGCGTCGATCAACGAAAGGTTCCCGCCGGCGCTGTCGGGCAGCGTTTCGCGCGGAAACTGATCTTCGCCGGCGGCGTCTTTAGTTGCCCGCGAGGCTTCCTCGCCGCTCACGAATTTCGCGGGGAGTGCCCCCAGGGCCGCCAAGAGGATGGCGAACGGTGCCAGTCGTGCGATAAATCGGTTGGTCATCGAACTACCTTCTATCTTCATGAGATCCAGCAGCCAGCCGCACACCCCCTTAGGGGCCATTACTTCAGTATATATTGATTCCCAAAATTCGAGCGAGAGCATTGTGGATCATCGGCTTCCCGCGGTCTCATTCCAATAGATTCGCACGTTCTTTGTCTGGCGACCGACGGCCACGATATCGCTTTTGCCGTCATTGTTCAGATCCGCCACGGCCAGATCCTCGATCGCCACGCCGGCCGGATCGAACACGTGTTTTGTCCACTTGGTTCCCCCGGCGTCGGCCGGGTCGTAGACTCGCAAGCCGCAGGGGTTCTGCGGGTCTTTGGTGTCGCGAACGCCGATCACCAGCTCCTCGTCACCATCGCCGTCCAAATCGGCACACCACACGCCGTGGCCCCACTTCAACTGGTCGTCGAGCACTTGCCGCGTCCAGAGCGCGGGTCGCGTGGAACTGGCCTCGGTCTTGCCGGCCTGCGGCGAGGGCCGCGTGTAGACGACGACTTGAAAACCGTGCCAGGGCTCGATCGTGGCCAGATAGTCGTCGCCATTGGCCAAACGACCGTGCTTGATTTCGCTCGCTCCGCGGCTAGGCGAGGTCTCTTGATTGCCGCTGCCGATGAGCGTGCGCGTCCAACGGCCGTCGTCCTGCCGCTTGAGCAGGCTGACCCCCTCGAAACTGGCGACCACGATATCGAGCTTGCCGTCGTGGTCCAAATCGGTCGGCCAGAAGTTATGGGCGACGTGCAATTCTTCGTTGATCACCTGAGGCACCCACGGTCCTCGGACCGGGTCGGCCGGGATCTTATAGGCCAGAATGCGCACGGGCGCTTCGGAAAAATTTGGCGCGGTCGAGTTGCGGCCAAACAGGGGCACGACAATCAGCTCTTCGCGGCCATCGCCGTCGAGATCGGCAAACCGAATGCGGTGGATCGTCGGCTCCGTCGCAATCGGATGAACCGTCCATTTGTCCGAAGGCGATTTGTCCCGAGCAATCCACTGCAAGCTGCCGCTGGCCCGAGTATCGGACGGCTGCCAATCGGCACCGAGTGCAAAGTCGACTTTGCCATCGCCATCAATATCGTAAGGAGCGATCGAGACGTTGTCTTTTTTCGTCTGCTGCTCGATGAGCGTGTGCATTTGCCAGGTGGGATTCTCGAACCAAATCACGCGCTCGGTATCGACCACCACGATGTCAGTCTTGCCATCCTCGTTCATGTCGAGCAAGCGCGTGGCATAGCCGATCGAAAGCCGGTCCGAGATTTCCTGCACGCGGAATTTCAGCTCCGCCGCGCTAACGGTGGCGGTAATCGCCAAAAAACACAACAGCAAGAGGGCCGACCGACGAATGCACGACATAAAATCCGCTCCTGGCATTGCCTTTGGTGCGTCTCTGAGCCGCACGAAGGCGCGGCGTCCGACTCAGGGCTTTGATCGGTACTCGGTCTGAGTAAAACATTCCTGCGCGAGACGGTGGAATCGGTCCCAGCTTGCCTTGTATCCATAATTGGTTTTCTTCGGATACCAGACGATCGCCCCTTTCGACACCTTCAGCGTGCCTAACACGCCGTCCTCGTCCTTCACCACAAAACTGACGTCGGCTTTGCCGAGCAATCGAGCAGGAACCGTGAACTCAACCTCGTGGGCCATGAGTCGTCCCCTCAAATAATGTTTTTGCGGCTCGCACTTTGCCCGGTGTCTACGACTCGACGTCCGCGTCGAACACCCGCACTTTGGCCCAGTTCGGCTTGCTCTCTTCAATGAACTTGACGTGACGCGGCGCGGTTTGATATTCATCGTGCGCCGCGCGATTCTTGAACACCACGTGCAAAGCCACGTCAAACTCCTTATCGTTCACCTCGCGATTCAAACCCAACGTGCGAGTGCCGACGCCAAAAAAACAACGCCGGAATGATCGGTCAAATACTTCTGGGCGGCGTCGACCTGCTTTTGAACAGCGGCAGGCGAGTTCTCTTTGAGCGAAAAATAGACGATATGGGCGAGCAACGGTTCGGTTGACGACATCTTGGCTGACTTCCTCTTGCTTGGGAAAATCTCGGACAGCACCCGAGAATACCAAGCGCCGAGACGGTCTACAAGCGAATAGCGCAAGACGCAGATACACGGGACTTACCGGTCGTCG
>JAYVCO010000398.1:0-3652 GCA_043749935.1 Planctomycetia bacterium | reverse complement strand
ATTGCCACGCCACGCTCCACCGGTTTCTACATCCAGCAAGTTTAACTGTTTTCATTCGAAAAGGATCTGCCATGGCCACCACTGTTGAGAAGGGAATTCGGGACGATATTACCCGCTGCATCGGGAATACTCCCCTCATTCGTCTACGACGCATCACGCAGGGTTGCGGAGCGACGGTGGCGGCCAAGCTCGAAAACTTCAATCCTCTGTGGAGCGTCAAAGATCGCATCGGTCGAGCGATGATCGACGCCGCCGAGCGGGACGGCAAGATCAACAAGGACACGGTGATCATCGAGCCGACCAGCGGAAACACGGGCATTGCCTTGGCCTACGTCTGCGCGGCCCGCGGTTACAAGCTGAAAGTCACGATGCCCGAGAGCATGAGCGTGGAGCGTCGTCGATTGCTGAAGGCGTTTGGTGCCGAAGTGATTCTGACTCCGGCGGCCGACGGCATGCCGGGCGCTATGCGAAAGGCCGACGAGCTTTTGGCGCAGAATAAGAACTGGTTCATGCCGCAGCAGTTCCGAAATCCGGCCAATCCCGAGATCCATCGCAAGACCACGGCCGAGGAAATCTGGCGCGATACCGACGGCAAGGTGGATATTTTCGTGGCTGGCGTGGGCACGGGCGGCACGATCACCGGGGTCGGCGAAGTGCTCAAGGCCCGCAAGCCAGGGGTCAAGATTGTCGCGGTCGAGCCCAGCAATAGCCCCGTGATCACGCAAAGGAAGGCCGGCCAGGACCTGAAGCCGGGTCGGCACACCATTCAAGGTATTGGGGCCGGTTTCATTCCCGAAGTGCTCAACATCAACATCATCGACAACGTGGTTTGCGTGACCGATGATGACGCGATGGAGACTTCGCGCGAATTGGCACGGCTCGAAGGTTTCATGTGTGGCATCAGTTGCGGCGCCGCAGCCTGGGCCGCCATCGATCTTGCCAAGAGGCCAGAAAACGCCGGCAAATTGATCGTCGTCGTGCTTCCCGACTTGGGCGAACGTTATCTGTCGACGAAGCTATTTCCGGAATGAACTTCGCACGAGCCGAATCGGAATCGAACAGCCCACGTGCGCCGCAAGGCACGTGGGTCTTTTGTTGCCGAAGTTAGAAGCCCCTCCGGGGCCAAATACACCATCTATTCTTCATCCGTGCGGAGCTTCGCTAGCACGCTGTAATCTTCCAGAGTCGTAGTATCGCCGATCGTTGCTTTGCCGCGGGCGATGTCTTTCAAAAGCCGGCGCATGATTTTTCCGCTACGGGTCTTCGGCAAAGCATTGGTAAAGCGGATGTCGTCCGGCTGCGCCAGCGCGCCGATTTCCTTGCGGACGTGTTGTTTCAGTTCCTTGCGCAACTGCTCGCTCGGTTGGCCTGATTTGAGCGTGACAAAGACCGCGACGGCTTCGCCCTTGATTTCGTCGGGGCGACCGACCGCGGCGGCTTCGGCCACCAAGGGATGGCTGACCAGCGCACTTTCGATTTCAATCGTGCTCAAACGATGCCCGGCGACGTTCAGCACGTCGTCAATTCGGCCCATGATCCAGTAATAGCCGTCCGAATCGCAACGAGCATTGTCGCCGGCCAGATAATTGTGAGGTATCTTGGTCCAATACTGCTCCTGATACCGTGCGTCGTCGCCCCAAATGCCGCGGAGCATCGCCGGCCATGGCTTGGTGATGATCAGCCAACCTCCTTGACCGGGGCCCACGGGCTTGCCGCTGGAATCGACAATCGCTGGCACGATGCCGGGTATGGGTTTCGTGCAACTTCCCGGCTTGGTGGCTATCGCCGCGGGCAGGGGGCTCATCATGATGCCGCCAGTTTCGGTTTGCCACCAGGTGTCGACTATCGGACAACGCTCGGCACCGATCTTGCGGTGATACCACATCCAGGCTTCAGGATTGATGCCCTCGCCGACCGTACCCAACAGGCGCAGACTCGAAAGATCGTATTTATCGACCCACGCATCACCCCATTTGATGAAAGCGCGAATCGCGGTTGGCGCCGTGTAGAAGATGTTGACGCGATACTTTTCGATCAGTTGCCAAAAGCGTCCCTCGTCGGGCCAATTCGGCGCACCTTCATACATTAGCACCGTCGCACCGGCCGAAAGTGGGCCATAGACCACATAGCTGTGGCCCGTCACCCAACCAATGTCGGCAGTACACCAGAAGACATCATTGTCTTTGGCATCGAAAACCCACTCGAAGGTTTTCTTGACAAACAGGTTGTAACCCGCCGTGGTGTGTTTGATGCCCTTCGGTTTTCCGGTCGAGCCGCTGGTGTACAGGATGAACAGCGGCGTCTCGCTGTCGAGTGGTTCGGCGGGACAATCGGCCGATGCTTCGGCGGTCAGGTGATGCCACCAGTGATCGCGACCCGGCTCCATGTGTACGGGATTTCCGGTGCGCTTGAGCACGATGCAATGTTTTACCGTCGGCGATTTTTTCAGTGCCTCGTCGACGTTCTTTTTAAGCTCCAGCTCTTGCCCGCGGCGCCAGCCATAATCGGCCGTGAGTTGCACTTTGGCGCGTGCGTCGTTGTTGCGGTCGGCGATGGCTTCGGCCGAAAAGCCCGCAAAAATCACCGAATGGATGGCTCCCAGCCGGGCGCATGCCAGCATGGCGATCGCCAACTCAGGCACCATCGGCATATAGATCGAAACGACGTCGCCCTGGCCGACTCCGAGCCCTTTGAGCACGTTCGCAAACTTACAAACTTCGCGGTGCAACTGCTGATAAGTCAGCGTGCGGCTATCGCCCGGTTCGCCCTCCCAAATCAGGGCCGCCTTGTTTTTGCGCCATGTGCCAAGATGTGCATCGAGGCAATTGTAGGAAACGTTGGTTTGACCACCGACGAACCACTGGGCATGGGGTTCTTTCCAGTCGAGCACTTTTTCGAACGGGCGGAACCAGTGCAGCTCGCTCGCTAGCTTTCCCCAGAAACCCTCGACGTCGTCCGCGGCCGCGCGCCACATTTTTTCGTACGCGTTTAGGGAGTTGATTCCGGCCTGCTCGACGAATTCCTTGGGCGGCGGAAAGACCCGCGTTTCTTGCATCACGGAATCGAGTTGCCCGCCAGGCTCTTTTGACATTGTCGCGTCCGCTCCCCGCTTGAGAATCGCACCCTAAAGTCTTGTTTGAAACGAGTCCGGATTCTAGCGAGCGTTTTCAGTCAGTGTCAACGAAGCACGGCGCGCGGAATTTTGTTCAGGTCCTGCCGATTTTGCACCGATAAAGGGTTATAAGCCGCCCATCAACCATGATGTGGATCAGCCCGTCCAGTCTACCGCCTAGCCTGGGCGGGCTTTTTGTTTCACGGGCGGCTAGCTCCCCGAGCGCTCGCGCTAACCCCGCCGCGCGGGCGTCTGTCGAGTCGCTTCGCTCTTGGCTGTTGATTCGGCCAGGCGTTTGAGATTTCGCATGAAATAGCGAAGTTGAAAGAAAGTGAATACGCGGGCGATGGGGATCGCAATCTTAATCGGCCCGCGCAAGCTGTCGGTGTCGATTTCGGCGTAATATTCCAGCCGACTGCTAGCACCGAGATCCGCGACGCGGTAGTCGACTTTCATCAACATGCCTGGGGCGAAGACGCCACCCCAGAACGAAACCCCCAAATGGCGCGGGGGATCGTAAGCGTTGAGTCGGCCTTCATA
>JAYVCO010000397.1:0-4564 GCA_043749935.1 Planctomycetia bacterium | reverse complement strand
CCGATCGACGGCGATGGTTTCGAAGATAGCTTTCTGGGTGACTTCAAGATTAGCGCCGACGGCCGCCGCGTTTACGCCGTCGATCAGCACAACTACCGGATGGTCACGATCGACCTCGAGGCCGGCAAGGTGGTGCAATCGGTGCGTGTCGGGCGCAATCCGTTTGGCGTGTGCCTGTCGCCCGATGGCAAGCACGCTTGGGTATCGAACGTGGGTATGTATGAATATCCGCTGCTACCCGGCGTAACTGAGAAGAATCGGGCCACGGCCGGGCTTTCGTTTCCGGCTTACGGTGTGCCCTCGAAAGAGGCCGAAGAGGGTGTGGTCATTGGCGGCGTGCACATTCCGGGCCTCGGAAGCCCCAATCATCCCGATGCCATGTCGGTCTTCAAGGTGAATCTCGCCACGGGTAAGGTCGAGGCCAAGATCAAAACCGGTTACCTGGTTGGGGCCAAGCGGAAGAACATTACCACGGTCGGCGGAGCCAGCCCGAGCACCGTGGCCGTCGGCCAGAAATTCGCCTACGTCTCGAACGCCACGAACGACAATATTTCGGTGATCGATCTGGCCGACAACACAATCGTCGAGCACGTCGAACTCAACGTGCCCGGTATGGAGGATTTGCGCGGCGTGTTGCCTTTTGGGCTCGATTTGAGTCCCGACGAATCGAAACTCTACGTGGCTTGCGCCGGATTGAACGCCGTGGCCGTGGTCGATGCCAAAGCGCGCCGCCTCGAGGGCTACATTCCGGCCGGTTGGTTCTGCTCGTTTGTGCGCACGTCGAAGGATGGCCGCGAGCTGTTCATCGCCAGTGCCAAGGGCGTTGGCTCCGGGCCCAATGGCGGTCGCGGTTTCGTTCCGCCCGAGCGCGGATCGCATCCGGGCGACATCATGCAAGGGCTATTGCAGCGTGTGGCGGTGCCCGACGGCAAGCAGTTGAAAGCATTCACCCAGCAAGTCACCGACAATACCTATCGCGCGCGCAAGGTGATCGACGACGGCCGGAACCCGCTGCCTCCCGCGCCGGGAATCCGCAAGAGTCCGATTCAGCACGTGGTGTATATCGTCAAGGAGAACCGCACGTTCGATCAGGTTTACGGTGAGCGGGCCGGCGCCGAGGGCGACCCAACGTTGGCCGGCTTGGGGCGCAACGTCACGGTGCGAAACAAGAAGCTGGAAACGTTCTCTGGTGTCAACGTGGCGCCCAATCACCAGGCCTTGGCCGACCAGTTCGCCATCAGCGACAACTTCTATTGCGATGCCGATCAGTCGAACACGGGGCATCGCTGGGTCGTGGGTGTCTATCCGAACGAGTGGGTCGAGGTAAACGCCCGCTCGCGGATCGAGGCCCGTCCGTTCAGTTCCGCGCCCGGTCGACGCTACGTCAATGGATCGAGCGCCACGGTGAACCCCGAGGATTACAACGAGGCCGGCGCGCTGTGGAATCACTTGGATCGACACAAGATCTCGTTCTTCAATTTTGGCTTTGGCACCGAGATGCCCATGTCGCTGGAAGAGCAGATCCATAAGCACACCGGCGTGCAGATGAGCGTCAGCTTCCCGCTGCCCAAGCCGCTGTTCGACAACACCTCGCGAAAATTCGCCACCTTCAACATGAGCATTCCCGATCAGTATCGGGCCGACGTGTTCGAGGCCGAGTTTCGCGAGCGCTGGGCCAGCGGCGAGCATCCCTTGCCCCGACTGATCACGATGGTTCTGCCCAACGACCACTTGTCGGGCGAGCGCCTAGACGCGGGCTATCCGTTTAGCGAGTCTTTCATGGCCGACAACGACCTGGCGCTGGGGCGCATCGTGCAATTGCTGTCGCGCAGCCGGTATTGGAAAAACATGCTGATCATCGTCACCGAGGACGATCCGCAAGGCGGCCGCGACCACGTCGAGGCCCACCGATCGGTCATGCTCCTGATCGGCCCTTACGTCAAACCGAACTACGTCTCGAAGGAGCTGATGAATTTTGGCTCCGTGCTGAAAATGATCTTTACGCTCTTGGATCTTCCCTACTTGAATCAGTTCGACGCCGGGGCTTCGCTGCCGCGTGACTTTTTCTCGGACAAGCCGAACCTCGCCACCTATAATGTCCGTCGAGTCGACGAGCGCATTTTCGATCCGGCCAAAGCGCTCTAGCCGTTCGATCACGGTTTCGATTGGAAAACGCTGCTCGATTCGCCCGAGATGGACGACCCGGACGACATGCGAGCCGGCTTCGATGACGATGATGATGATGATTAAGTTGAATTTGAATTGAGCGAGAAACGCTTCGGAGAATCTAGCAGTGCATCTTGCGGAAATGAAATGGCCCGATGTGGCAGCGCTGTCGAAAAACACGCCGGTCGTGATTCCCGTGGCGGCGCTCGAGCAGCACGGACATCACTTGCCCGTCTTCACCGACAGCATCCTGGTGGGCGAAATCACACGCCGAGCGGAAGCACAACTGAAAAATAGCGTGTTGTTCGCGCCAGTAATGTGGCTCGGCAATTCCGAGCACCATCTGGATTTCGCCGGCACGATGTCGGCCGCGCCGCGCACGTACATCGACCTGTTGGTCGACATGATCGAGAACTTCCTCACGCACGGCTTCAAACGGATCGTGATCGTCAACGGGCACGGCGGCAATAACGTGCCCGGTCAGCAGGCCGTGTTCGAAGTGCGGCAAAAGCACCGCCAGCGCGACGACTTGCTGCTGTTGTTCTCCTGCTATTGGGCGCTCGGAGCCGAGCCCCACCGGGTCGACTCCTCGATCGAACAGCAGGCGATGGGCCACGCCTGCGAATGGGAAACGTCGATGATCTTGTCGCTACAGCCGCAACTCGTGGGCGACTATCAAAATGTCGCCACCGTCGCTCAGGCCGTTTCGTTCCATCCGGCTCAACGCGCGTGGACGACGAAAGACCGCAGCCCGATCGGTCACATCGGCAATCCGCGAGTCGCTTCGGCCGCCAAGGGCGAAACCCTGCTCAAACTGTTCACCGCCGACGTCGTCAATCTCTTGAAGCGCGTCATCGACTGGGACGGCAGCCGCTGGGGTTAGATTTTTCAAGTCGCAGGAAGTCCCGTGGATGCCGACGCGCCCTATCAAGATCTGGAAGAGATCGAGCGCGTGGTGACTCGCTTTGTGAAGCGCACGCTCCCTTGTCCCGAGTGGACGCATCGAGCCCATCTGACCGTTGGCCTGTGGCATGCGCGCAAGTATCCGCCGCAAGAGGCACTCGATCGCGTGCGCGCCGGCATTCAACGCTATAATCTGGCATGCGGCGTGGAAAATACTACGACGCGCGGATATCACGAGACGCTGACCCGGTTCTACATGGCGATCATCCACCAGTATTTGGCGGCGCTGTCGGACTGCTCGGATTGGGTTGCAGTGACCAACGGCCTGATCGAGCGATATGTGGCTCGCGACTTGCCGCTGCACTACTACAGCAAAGACCGGCTGATGTCGGTTGAAGCCCGGGCCGGCTGGGTTGCGCCCGATTTGCGACCGCTGGAGCTGGAATAGCTACGATTTGACCAGCCTCTGGCACGGCGAATATTTTCCGCTACTCTAGAGAGTGCCCACCAAGCTTGACAGCCCAGCCCGACCGTTGGAATCCTCCCTCCCGCGCGCCCCGGAGCCCGCAACCCATGCCTGAGCCACTGAAAATCTCTCGCCGCGCGGTTCTAGCCGCAGCCCCGGCCGCGGCTGCATTGAGCATGGCGGGCGGCACTACGGCCGCGGAGCCAGCAGTCAAACGCCCGCGCATCGCGGCCTTGGTCACTGAGGTTCGCAGGCTCTCGCACGGCGAAGTAATTCTCGATCGGTTCCTCGAAGGTTTCGGTTGGGAGAGTGGCCATCACAACCCGCGAGTTGACCTGGTGTCGCTGTATGTCGACCAGTTCCCAGAAGGCGATCTCAGCCGCGAGCGTGAATCGCGTTTTCCGCAACTGAAGATTTATTCTAGCGTCGCCGAGGCCCTTACTTGTGGCGGCGACAAGCTGGCTGTCGATGGCGTGGTCATCATCGGCGAGCATGGCAAGTATCCGGTCAATGAAAAAGGCCAAACGCTTTATCCGCGCTACGAATTCTTCCAACAGATCGTGGATGTGTTCAAAAAGAGCGGCCGTAGCGTGCCGGTGTTCAACGACAAGCATCTGTCGTGGAAATGGGAATGGTCCAAGGAGATGGTCGACACGGCCGCGCGCATGGGATTTCCGCTGATGGCCGGTTCGAGCTTGCCGGTCACCTGGCGAATTCCGTCGGTGGAAATGCCGATGGGCGCTCAGGTCCAAGAAGCGATGGCGGTCGGCAATGGCAACGTCGACAGCTACGATTTTCACGCCCTGGAGACGATCCAGTGCTTTGTCGAGCGGCGCCGCGGTGGCGAAATCGGAGTCGTGCGGCTTGAAGCGCTGCGCGGCGACGCCGTGTGGAAAGCGCTCGCCGCCGGTTCCTGGGCCGGTGGCGGCTGGGATCCCGAACTGTTCGAGGCCTGTCTTTGCCGCAGCCACATTTTGACCCCGGCCCGCGAGGGTTTTAACCATGTCTATCCCACGCCCCAGGACATGG
>JAYVCO010000396.1:0-13759 GCA_043749935.1 Planctomycetia bacterium | reverse complement strand
AATACTCCCGATGATCTGCGCGGCCGGCATCCGCACTTCATCGCAGATCGCACCATTTGAGCCAAGATCAATTGTTCAAGTTATTTTTTCGCGGACTCTAACCACCCTCCTCAAACCTTCACCAACCGTTTACCCACATTGTCCCCTTCCAGCATCCCGATAAACGCCTTGGGCAAATTCCCGAATCCTTCCACCACATCTTCCTTGTACTTGAGTTTGCCTTCTTTGATCCAACCGGCCATGGCTTGGGCCGCTTCGGGAAAACGGTCGGCAAACTGAAACACCAAGAAGCCTTCGACCCGGGCCTGTTTTACGATCAGGGGCCATAGCCAGCGCGGACCCATCTCGGGTTGTTCCAAGTTGTACTGCGAAATCTGCCCGCAAATCGCCAGGCGTGCGTGCGAGTTGATCAAAGGCATTACCGCGTCGGTGATCGCGCCGCCGACGTTGTCGAAATACACGTCGACTCCGTTCGGACAGAGCTCTTTGAGTTTGTCGACGTAGTTTTTCGTCGTCTTGTAGTTGAAAGCACCGTCGAAGCCGAGCTCGTCGATGAGGTAGCGAACTTTGTCGTCACTGCCCGCGATGCCGACGGCGCGGCAACCCTTGATCTTGGCGATCTGGCCGACGATCGAACCCACGGCGCCGGCAGCGCCGGAGACGACGACCGTTTCGCCTGACTTCAATTGGCCGATTTCGAGCAGGCCGAAGTAGGCCGTCAAGCCCGGCATGCCGAGCACGCCCAACGACGTCGAGATGGGTGCAATCTTGGGATCCACTTTGCGAACCGCCTTGCCGTTGCTGATCGTGTACGTCTGCCAGCCGAATTCGCCTTGAACCATGTCGCCCACGGCGAACCGGGGATGATTCGACTGCACGACTTCGCCTACCACGCCGCCGACCATGACCGCGCCGATCTCGACCGGCGCTGCGTAGGATTTGGCATCGTTCATCCGCCCGCGCATGTAGGGATCGACCGAAATATACAGGCTTTTGATGATCATCTCGCCGGCGTTCGGCGCCAGCAGCGGCACTTCAACGAGTTTGAAATCCGATTCCTTGGGCATGCCGACCGGACGCGAGGCCAGAGTCATTTTGCGATTGATGAGTTCCATACCGTTTTGGGCTACTCAGGGAGTTCTCGAACTGCGGGGCGGAGAATATCGATGTTCTCGCACGCCTTGATTCTCGCCATCCATGGGCATCTTGGCAAATGGCCACGCCCCCAGCATCTCGATGCAAGCAATCTGTGTGAAACAAATGTTTTGATCGGACCCTGTTTCGGGTTAGGATAACGACCCAGATACCTGCTGCCCGAGCTTTGCTAAAGGGCCCTCGAAGATGCTCCACCGACGCGATGCGATGATCCGCTTGGGTCAGGCAAGTCTTGGATCGCTTGCGTTGCCAAACCTGTTGCGGGCCGAGCAGTCGCCGCGCGCACCCTCCACGCGCGCGTCGGCCAAGAGCTGTATTCTGCTCTATCTGTGGGGCGGCCCGCCGCAGCAAGACATGTGGGACATGAAGCCCGCTGCTCCCGACGGAATCCGCAGCGAGTTCCAGCCGATCGACACCGTGGTGCCTGGCATCCAAATCTGCGACCAAATGCCGCGGATTGCCCGCCACACCGACAAAATGGCCATCGTGCGTTCGTTTACGCATCCCAGCAATGTCCACGAAGTTGGCGTCTATCACACGCTGACCGGCAAGATCAACAACACCCTGGCGGTCCCACGCAACGCGCGCAATCGCGGCGACTTTCCGAACCCGGGCGCCATAATTTCGCGACTCACGCCGCGTCAAGCCATGCCGGCCAGCGTGACCATCCCCAGGCCGATCGGTCACGATGGCGTGATCTATACCGGTACCTATGCCGGTTTTCTCGGCGCGCAGCACGACCCGCTGGAGCTCAAGTCGCCGGGCGAAGTCAACTCGCCACCGCCGCACAGCCTCGATCTGCTGGATGGCGTCGACGCCACGCGCCTGCAAGCCCGCTTCGGATTGCTCAATTTGCTCCAACAGTACGATCGCGCGGCGCAAACCCAAGGACCGCGCCCCGGGCCGCAAGGTTTGGAACAGTTTCGCGATCAGGCGTTTCGCATGCTCATGTCGCCCGAGGCGCGCGGCGCGTTCGATTTGGCGCGAGAGCCCGAGACGTTGCGCGACCGCTATGGCCGGAACGAATATGGCGAGAGCTTCCTGATGGCTCGACGCTTGATCGAGTCAGGCGTGCGGTTGGTGAGCGTGGTTTGGTCTTACATCTGCCCCGACACCAATGTGATCAACGTCTGGGACAACCACGGCGGCACCCCATCGCTCGGCGGGATCACGGGTTATCAAATGTTGAAAGAAAAGTATTGCCTGCCCCCTTTGGACCTGGCCTACTCCGCGCTGCTGGAAGATCTCTCCACGCGCGGGCTACTGGACGAAACGCTGGTCGTGATGCTTGGCGAATTTGGCCGCACGCCCAAGATCAACAAAGCCGCGGGCCGCGATCATTGGGGAGCTTGCCAATCGGTGGTCCTGGCCGGCGGCGGGATTCGGGGCGGACAGATTTACGGCTCCAGCGACGCCCAGGCCGCCTTTCCCAAGAGCAATCCAGTTTCGCCCGAAGACCTGATCGCCACGATGTATCACGCCTTGGGCATTCCTCCGGACAGTCTGATCCATGATCGCGAGCACCGTCCCCACCGGGCCTGTGAAGGCCGACCTGTGGTCGAGCTGTTTGGATAGTCGGGGTTGGGGGGTAGGGATTGGGGGGCTGGTAAATTCATGGATGCGATCCAATACGTATACCACTTGCCGCCATTGGCTGGCGACTGTGGAGCGGTGCTCGCGTGGTCGAAGTTTGTCAGCTAGACTGGAATTGGGCCGTTGTGGCGTCGAGAGCAGCAAATGCCGACGGCCTTCTTCACTTCTTGTCTCTGGCCTTGCGGACGGACGAGCTATGAACACGATCGACTACGTCTATCGTTTCGACCCGGCAAACCCCAGCGTCAAGCCGCCTCCGCCCGATGCCGACGCGGCGCGGCGCACCCTGGAGGCGGGCAACCGCATGTTCTCGCAGTGGATGGAGAGTTGCCGCACCAACGTGGTCTCGTCCGGCGGCCCGCGCTACATCGTCTCGTGTAACGGGCTGGAGGTAGGCATGATCCGCAGCCACGGCCAGATGCCCAAGCAGGCTCCGTTCGCCGTGGTCGTCGGTTGCTCCGACGCGCGCGTGCCAACCGAGATGATTTTTGGTCAAGGCTTTAACGACTTGTTCGTCATTCGCGTGATCGGAAACGTGTTGGGCGACGTGTGCATGGGCAGCATCGACTTTGCACTGAACGCGTTGGAGAGCGTGAAGTGCGTCGTGGTGTTGGGTCACAGCGGCTGCGGCGCGGTAACTGCCGCGGTCGATTCGTATCTCACGCCGCTGAAGTTTTGGTCGAAGTCCACGTCGCACGTGTTGCGGCCCATTCTGCAGCGGATTTTCGTGTCGGTACGCGAAGCCGCCAATGGTCTGAAGGAAGTCTGGGGACCAGACGCCAAGAGCATGCCCGACTATCGCGAAGCGCTGATCGAAACGGCCGTCTGCATCAACGCGGCGCAGTCGGCCTTTGATTTGCGACTGGAGGTCGAGCGGGCGGCCAAGTGGGAAATCGAAGTCCTTTACGGCGTCCACAACATTCGCACGCACCAGGTGGTGATGCCGGTGGACCCGAACTCGACGCTGACGGACGAGAACGTGAAGTTGGCCTACGCGCCAACCAACCCTCGCGAGTTCGCGGCCTTGGCGATTCAAATGGCGCAAATCCTGTTGCCCCGCGATTCCGCCAAGCGGACTGAACCGCAAGAAAACGGTCATCCGGGGGTTGATTCGATCGCGCCTCCGCGTCCCACCAACCCCTAATCCTCAAGCCCCGAACCTTGGCCCCTGCGCCCGAGTGCTCGCTCGCTTGGGGCCCAGCACCGTCTCACTTGTGTGCTGCCTTGGCACAGCTAAGGCTCATCCGCGCTCGCGGAGTTCTCTGGCCATCTGCGCGATCTAAAACCAAGTATGCCAAAGGCTTGTTTCTGGCCTGCCGCGCCAGATGTGGATGGCCCCCTTGACTGGCACGAGGGATGCAAGTGACCGAACGTCTGACGACATCAGCCTGGCTGAATCGGCGGTGTTTGCATCCCTCGTCAAGGAGATCTCTGATGGCTACGATTGAATCCACGAACCGCCCGAATCTAGAAAAGCTGTCATGGTATTTGGGCCATTGCACCCATACGGTTTGGGACTCGTTCGGCGCGGACCAGCAGAACCAAATGGTCGAAGACGACCTGGCTGCGGGCAAGTACGTTCCGCTGCTGTTGGGTTCATTGATTACCGCCGGCATGGTGCTATGCATCATCACGTTGTTCGTCGTGCTGGCCACGACGTGACAGGCCGCTGGAAACGTGACGGATCGCTATTCGTTCGCTACGCGTTCTTCGGCTGCACATCCGAAGCACGTCTGAGCAACACGTAGAAGCAACTGCCGGTGCCGAGCTCCGATTCCACCCAAATGCGGCCGTTTTGCTGCTCGACCATGGTTTTGGCAAAGTAGAGCCCCAAACCCGAGCCAGGAATTTGCCGGTGCGCCGGCAAACGGCGGAACGGGACAAACACGCGTGACAATTCCTCGCTAGGAATGCCCGTGCCGTTGTCCGCGATCGAGAAAATGGCTTCGCCATCACGCAATATACAGCCGACTTTGATTCGTCCCTTACGCTTGTCGATGAACTTGACTGCATTCGACAGCAGATTATAAAACACCTCGCGAATTCTGACGCGGTCGCCGCGTACACGCGGCAGCTCGTCGGCCACGATCAGTTCGATCCTCTTCTGATCCACCAAGGGACGGACCTGATCGATCGCTTCGGCCATCGCCTGTTCACTCGAAAACTCGTCTTGCTCCTCATCGGGAGAGTCGAGTGACATCGTCGAGCTCAGCAGTTCGTCGATCGTCGCGCTCATGCGAAAGGCGCGGCTGCGAGCCTGTTCGATCAGCTTGGCCGCCTCAGCGGGCATCTGATCGCGAAACTCGTCGAGTGCCTCGTCGCACAAGTTGGCCATCGTGGCCAGCGGTGTTTTTAGATCGTGCGAAGTCAGTTGCGCAAATTGCCGCAATTCGGCATTCGCTTGATAAACCAGGTCGAGGGCCCGCCGCAGGCTTTGCGTGGATTGCGTAAAGTAGGCCTCAAGTGTCAAGCCGATGTCCAGGAACACGGCCTTTTGCAGCGAGCGCATTTGGTCAGCCACTTCGCGCAGCGGCGATTCAAACTCGGCAGACAACTGTCGCAAGCAAAACTGCAAATACTGATTGTAAGCGCCCAGGAAGATTTGCGGACTAATGCCAACCTGTGCGTGCACGTCGCCCACTCGATAGCGCCTGGCGACATACGCTTCGTCCCAGTCCGCCTCCAGCATCGACTCCAAATGGAGTTGCTGCGCCTCTTTCAGGCGAGCCACGAGCGTCGGATCTTGCAGAAAGCGGGCCGTTTCTGGAAATGCGAACAAGTGTCGATAAAATGTTTCGACAAAGCCAGCCGCATAAGAACGTAGCCGCGGCGCCAGCTCGCGCAACCGCTGCCGATCGAGCTCGGATATCTCCAGAAAAGACAGCCGCGTCGGCAGATCCGTGTTTCCCGGAGTAGTTCCGCCGGAATTCCTCGCGTTGCGCGAACGTTCGGGTTCGGAATTCATGATCGCACGCGGCCAAGAAGTGAACGTTGTGGGTCGTCGATCGAGGTTCCCCCAAACGCCGACTATGAAAGTGTATCCGATCGCGAGCAACCTTGCCCAACCTCACTTTCCCCCGCCGCGGACTCCTCGTTTGCGCAGCCAGCCGCCGCGGAATATCGCGATTGCGCGTCCAAAGAGTGGCCGAAAAATAGTGGCACGGCTGCCGGGCGGAAGTTACAATGAGCGGCGCCCACCGTGGATCCTGCCCCCACTATTTTCCCGCCCCCAGTTTCTGCCAGGACCCTCATGCTACCGAAACGCACATGGTTGTTGAGTCTGATGGTCTGTTCCAGTCTGGCTTGGCGCGCAATCGCGGCGGATGCGACAGCCGCACCCGGTCCGCTCAGCTATGAACAACACATCCGACCGATTTTGAAGGCCAATTGCTTCCGCTGTCACGGAGGCGAGGAGGAATTCAAGGGCGGACTCGACTTGCGCTTGCGACGGCTGATGCTGGCCGGAGGCGACTCGGGCGCGGCCATTGCCCCGGGCAATCGGGCCGAAAGCCTGCTCTTTCACCGCATTCAAACCGGCGAGATGCCGCCGACCGAACGCAAGTTGACTCCGGCGGACGTCGAGCTCATCGGCAAATGGATCGATTCCGGCGCGCCAACTACCAGAGCGGAACCGGAAAAGCTCGACGCTGGGCTGGAAATCACGCCCGAAGAGCGGGCATTCTGGTCGTTCCAGCCAATTCCCAAGGCGACGCCGATTCCGGTTTTTGGCTCAACCGATCGCGTGCGGACCCCGATCGACGCGTTTTTGAGCCAGGCACTACAAGCCAAGCACCTTTCGTTTTCTGCCGATGCAACCAAGGCGGCGTTATTATCCCGAGCCTATTTCGATTTGATTGGGCTGCCGCCAAGTCGCGAGGAGTTGGCCCATTTCCTGGCCGATACCGACGCCAATGCGTATGAGAACGCAATCGACCGGTTGCTCGACTCGCCTCATTATGGCGAACGTTGGGGTCGCTATTGGCTCGACGTCGCTGGCTACGCCGACTCGGACGGCTACACGGCCGCCGATACGGTGCGGCCCTTTGCTTATAAGCTTCGCGACTATGTGATTCGCGCACTGAACGCCGACAAGCCGCTCAACCAATTCATCATCGAACAACTGGCGGGCGATGAACTGACCAGCGGCGATCCAAAAAACCTTTCGCCGGAGGATATGGACCGACTTGCGGCGACTGGTTTTTTGCGGATGGCGGCTGACGGCACCGCGACCGGCGGAATCGACCAGGAACTGGCGCGCAACCAGGTGATGGCCGACACGATCAAGATCGTGTCGACGTCGCTCTTGGGCTTGAGCGTCGGTTGCGCGCAGTGTCACGATCATCGTTACGATCCGATTCCGCAAGCCGACTATTACCGGCTGCGCGCGGTGTTCGAGCCGGCCTACGATTGGAAAAACTGGCGAGTGCCAGACCAACGTTTGATTTCGCTGTGGACCGATGCCGACCGAGCCAAGGCGGCCGAGGTCGACGCCGAAGCGGCCCCAGTCGCAAACCAGCGTAACGCCAAGCAAACCGCTTATATGGACGAGGCGCTGGAGAAGGAACTGACCCAGTACGATGACGAGCTCCAAGGCGCATTGCGCCTGGCTTATTACACTCCGGTCGCCGCGCGCATCGCCGAGCAGAAGAAATTGCTTGACGAAAATCCGCGCATCAACACTTTCTCGCCCGGCGTGCTCTATCAATACAACCAGGCGGCCGCGGATGACCTGAAGAAAATCGACACGCAGATCGCGGCGATCTATGCGAAAAGACCATTTCAAGATTTCATTCCGATACTTAACGAAGTGCCTGGCCAAAGGCCGGCCACGTTTCTGTTTCACCGCGGAGATCACCGGCAACCGAAGGGCGAGATCGCGCCAGGTGGGCTGACGGTTTGCGCGGTGCCCGGCGAGCGATTGCAAATCCCGCCCGCCGATCCGCAGCGCGCCACTTCCGGCCGGCGCCTGGCGCTTGCCCAGTGGATCACGGGCGATCAAAACCCGCTGACCGCGCGGGTGTTGGTGAATCGCGTTTGGCTCCATCACTTCGGCCGCGGTTTAGTCAATACGCCGGCCGACTTCGGCAGCCTGGGCGAGAAGCCCTCGCACGGGGAACTGCTCGATTGGCTGGCGCGCGCCTTGATCGCCAGCGGGTGGAAGCTCAAACGACTACACAAGCTGATCATGACTTCGACGGCCTACCGGCAAAGTTCCGATCGCGACTCGCACAAGGCCGAAATTGATCCCGAGGACCGTCTGTATTGGCGAATGCCGGTGCGCAGGCTCGATGCCGAATCGTTGCGCGACCGCATTCTGGCAACTACTGGCGTGCTCAATCGAAAAATGTTTGGTCCCCCTGTGCCGGTCAAAGAAGACACCGTCGGTCAGGTCGTCGTGGGCGTCGATGTGCCGGCCGCGGCTGATCCGCCTGTCGGGCACGAAGCCTTTCGCCGCAGCGTTTATATCCAGGTGCGCCGCAGCCAACCGCTTGCCATGTTGCACGTGTTCGATCAGCCGGTGATGGAAACCAACTGCGAACGGCGCACTGTGTCTACCGTGGCTACGCAGTCGCTGATGCTGATGAATAGCGAGTTCGTGTTGCAGCAGGCCAGTTACTTCGCCGCGCGCATTCGCAAGGAAGCGGCAGGCGATCCGAACCGCCAAGTTCAGACCGCCTGGCAATTGGCACTGATGCGCGCTCCTGAGCCGCGCGAGCTGGAACGCGCCTTGGCTTTCTTGGCTTCGCCGACTATTCCAGCAGTGGCCCAATCGCCAGCACCCGCAGCCGGGGCCAATGGGCCGAACGGCGCAGCGCCGAGCGCTGCCGAAACGACCGCGGATGCGCTGACAAGCTTGTGCCAGATCCTGCTGAGCGCCAACGAGTTCCTGTACGTCGAATAGTCGAAAAAGAGAGACAAAAAGCATGTCGCCGTTCGATTTCAACACGCGGAGACAATTCCTGACTCAGAACGCCCTGGGCATTGGCGGCGTGGCCTTGGCATGGCTATTGCGTCAAGAGAATCTGCTCGCGGCGCCTCACATACCCCGCGAAAATCTCAGATTCGACATGGCTCCCAAGCCACCCCATGCGCCTCCGCGGGCTCGCGCCATGATTTCACTATTCATGCATGGCGGGCCGAGTCACGTCGACTTGTTCGATCCCAAGCCAGAGCTGACGAAACGCAGCGGCAGCGATTTTCAGGGAGACATCGTCTACAGCTTCGCGAACCGCGCCAGCAAGAAGCTGCTGGGAAGCCCTTGGAAATTCAACAAGCACGGCCAGTGCGGCACCGAAGTCTCGGAATTGCTTCCTCACTTCAGCGAGATCGTAGACGACGTGGCCGTGATTCGCTCGATGCACACCGGCTTCAACGGCCACGAGTCGTCGATCTGGTACATCAACACGGGCAAGTCGCAACCCGGGCGGCCCGCGCTCGGTTCATGGCTTACCTATGGTCTAGGTTCCGAGAGCCAGGATCTGCCGGCGTACGTCGTGCTGAGCGATCCCGCCGGGCATCCAGTCGACGGCGTGCGCAACTGGTCGAATGGCTGGTTGCCGCCGCTTTTCCAAGGCGCTGTCATCCGCCCACGAGAGCCTCGGATCTTGAACTTGGATCCGCCACCGCACTTGCGGGGCCAACGTCAGCAAGAGAACCTTGCGCTGTTGGCCGATTTGAACCGCCACCATTTAGAGCGGCATCCGGGCGAGGCTGATTTAGAGGCGCGGATCGCCAGCTACGAACTCGCGGCACGCATGCAAACGGCCGCCAAAGAAGCGCTCGATATCTCAAGCGAAAGTGAAGCGACGAAGAATCTTTATGGCTTGGACGATCCCGCAACGGCCGAGTATGGCACTCGGTGCCTGATCGCGCGCCGCCTGGTCGAGCGTGGCGTACGCTTCGTGCAGTTATTTTTGGGCGGCCAGCCTTGGGACAACCACACCGACATTCGGGGAACGCTACCAGCCATCTGCCGCCGCACGGATAAGCCCAGCGCGGGATTGGTCAAGGACCTCAAGGAACGGGGCTTGTTGGATTCGACGCTGGTTCACTGGGGCGGCGAGATCGGACGATTGCCAGTGACCGAAGGCGAGGGAGACAAGTGTGGGCGCGATCACAATGGCCAGGGATTCAGCATGTGGCTGGCTGGCGGCGGCATCAAGGGCGGGATGACCTATGGTCAGACCGATGAATTCGGACATCGGGCCGCAGTCGATCCGGTGAGCCCCAACGACTATCAGGCAACTCTGCTCCACTTGTTCGGAATGGATCACGACAAGCTAGCATTTCAATTCAACGGGCAAGAACAAAAACTCACGGACAACCGGCCCTGCCGCATTGTCAGCGAATTGCTAGCCTGATCCGCGGTTTTGGCGCGAAGTACACCAGGGCCGCAACTCTCTTGTGCTTCTAATAGCAACTGGCGACCAGCATTTTGAATGCGGCCAGACCCAAAAGGGGTACGACAATCAGCATAAGAACCATCGGAGAACTCTCCTCTTTTGAGAAGGCAATGTCACAAACACAGCCTGCGAAAGGCATTTGTCGCGCCGCTTCGCCGGCGAGGGGTTTGGGCCGTGCCGCGATGCGGATGTATCAACCATCGCTGCAAGGATTTGCGTAGTTTACGAAAAACGTAGGCGAGCTCGTCGCATTTGCCAACTTGCCGAACGATTGATCACCCGTTGCCGCAATTCCTAGCACGCGGCCGCAGTTCGGCCAAGTGCCATAAGTCATAATGGCAGTGATATTACGAACATGTAATCTTCGTTCGCTTGACCGTTTTTCGAGTGTGAACTAACTTCGGTCGTGCGAACGATCTGCCACCAGGGCCCTTTCGGTTGCGGCGGGATTGCTCAAACGAATCCGATCATTTTGACCTCCTCGGAGCGATTCCTTGGCTGGAGAATGAGCTGTCCATTCACCGCAGTTCGCCCGAGACCCGCCAGAACCGCATCGTCAAGTCCTTTGTCCGCACCACTTGCTGGGCCGCTTTACCTGTGTCTCTCTTAGATTTGCTGGCTCGTTGGAGCGATCGTGTTGCGAACGAGAGTTGAGGGCTTAACGCTGTCTTGAGAGCGGAAATGCACCCTCGGCATGAATTCCGTTTTCTGTTTTGAGGAAGAAACTAACGATGCAGTTAGACGTACGCGCCACGGCCGCCGTGTTGAAAGTTCCCGAAAGCACTGTCTATCGTTGGATCAACGAAAGGCAGTTGCCCGCTAAAGGTGTCGAAGGCCAATTTCGCGTGGAACGCACCGAATTGTTGGAGTGGGCGACAACACACAAAATCGATCTCTCGCCTGGCATTTTTTCTCTGGAAGAGTCGCAACTCGAACATTTCTTATTGGCTGATGCCCTAGAAGTTGGCGGAATCTTTTACGACGTGCCGGGCACCAACAAGGACGAGGTATTTCACTCCGTCATCGACAATATTCCGTTGCCCGACGGCTGCCCTGGCGATCTTCTACTCGAGTTGTTTTTGGCTCGCGAAGCGAGTGGGTCGACGGCCGTAGGCAATGGCGTGGCGATTCCGCACCCGCGCCACCCTGTCGTGCTGCCTGTGGCCAAGCCGCGATTGAGCTTGTGTTTCTTGGCTCAACCGATTGAGTTCGGCGCCGCCAATGGCGAACCGGTGCGAACATTGTTCGTGTTGCTGAGTCCGACGGTGAAAACGCATTTGCAGATGCTGGCGCGGATCGCCGTTTTGCTGCGCGACGAGCGTTTCGGACAAATGCTGGCGGCCCGCAAGTCGCGTCGAGAAATCATCGGTGACGTTCGCCGCGTGGAAAAAACGTTCGACCAAAGCACGGCGGCCAGAAACGGGGAGCGTTAACCAGCAATGCAGTGGATTCTGGTTGCCTTGGGTGTGCTGGTACTCGGCGGTTTTGTGGCCCTGGTAACAGGTCGATCCGCGCGTCTTTCGACCTATTGCGGTTCCTTCAGCGGAGTGGCCGGCTGCGCGCTAGGGTTATTCGGCGTGCTGCAAATCTTGCGCGGCGAGGCTGAGAACTCGTTGCACTGGACTTGGGATGTGCCTTATGGCTCGTTTTCGTTGGAGCTCGATTCACTCTCCGCGTTTTTTTCATTGCCGGTATTGGTGCTCTCGGGCCTGGCGGCGGTTTACGGCGGCCAATACATGGCGGCCTTCTGGGGACGCAGGCCGGTTGGCGGAATGTGGTTTTTCTTCAATCTGCTGATCGCAAGCATGTTCGTCGTCGTGCTCGCTCGCAACGGCGTGCTGTTTCTCATGGCTTGGGAAGTCATGTCGCTCTCGGCCTATTTTCTCATCACTTTCGAAGATGAGCATGAAGAGGTCTGCGAAGCCGGAAAGACGTTTCTGATTGCCACGCACTTGGGCACGGCGTTCTTGCTCGTGATGTTCGTGCTCTTGGGAACCCAAAACGGTTCGTTCGAGTTTGCCGACTTCGCCGCCAATCGGACGAGCGTCTTAGCCAATCTTTTGTTCATTTTGGCTCTGGTCGGTTTCGGCACCAAGGCCGGACTAATGCCGTTGCACGTTTGGCTTCCCGAGTCGCACCCCGTGGCCCCGAGCTTCGTATCCGCCATTATGTCGGGCGCGATGACCAAGCTGGGAATCTACGGATTGTTGCGCGTATTCACATTTCTTGCCGAACCGCAACCGTGGTGGGGCTGGCTCTTGATCGCTGTTGGCGCGGTTTCCGGAATCCTTGGAATCCTCTCAGCGCTCGCGCAAGGAAACTTGAAGAAGCTGCTGGCCTATAGCAGCATCGAGAATATTGGTATCATTACGATGGGCGTGGGATTGGGCATCGTCGGAGTCACGACCAACAGCCCCACATTGACGATCCTGGGATTTTCCGGAGCGCTGTTTCACGTCCTCAATCACGCGCTGTTCAAGGGCTTGTTATTTCTTGGCGCCGGCGCGGTGTCGCAGGCCGCAGGCACGCTCGAATTGGACAAGCTCGGTGGTCTACTCAAGCGAATGCCGTGGACCGGCACCGCCTTTCTTATTGGCGCGGCCGCGATCTCGGGCCTGCCGCCGCTGAATGGTTTCGCCAGTGAATTCTTGCTATATAGCGCATCGTTTGGCAGCGACGGCTTGTTGGGCACGCCGCCCATGGCAATTGCCGCGGTGGGTGTGATAGGCACCCTGGCACTAATCGGCGGACTGGCCGCCTATACGTACGTGAAGGCCTGTGGAATCGGGTTCTTGGGAGAGCCTCGCACTTCACAAGCGGCATCCGCTCGCGGTCCATCGGCCCGCATGGCTGTACCGATTCTGCTGTTGGCGGGCGCTTGTGTTGTCGTCAGCTTACTTTCGCCGAAAGTCGTCCACGCACTGCTGCCGGTCGTGGCTGAAATCGCGCAAGTACAGTCCGACCAGATCGCCGCCCAGGCCTTTCCGGCGCTCGAGCCGTTGCAGTATGTGGCGGCGATGTCGAGCGGCTTGATCTTGTTGATGGCCGTGCTGGCCCTTGTACGGCTCGCGTTGCTGTCGGGCCGCGAGGTGACGACGTCGAGCACCTGGGGTTGCGGCTATTCGCGATCGACCGCGCGCATTCAATATACGGCCTCGTCATTCGCTCAACCGGGGCTTGAATTTTTCACGCCGTTGTTTCGATCGCGGCAAACGCTCGAGGCGCCCGTCGGCCTGTTTCCTCGGTCGGCCTCGCTGTCGACCGAGAACACGGATCTGTCGCAAGACTTCATCTATCGTCCCATGTTCGGTTTTATTGGCTGGGGGCTGTCGAAATTGCGCTGGCTGCAGCACGGTCGAGTTCACGTTTACGTGCTCTATGTGGCTTGCACGATCTTGGCTCTGATGATTTGGTACGCCAGCGTGGAACTGGCACCTGTCGAGGCGCAGCAATCCGGCCAAACGACCACGCAAATTCCACGATCCCTGACCTCGCACGCGAGGAATTGATCTGAACTACTACCGGCTGAAGCCGGTAGGTTGGAGGAGAACGTGAGCTACGGACTGAAGTCCTTCGCTCACGATTTGGTGATTCAAAACTTGTCTCCG
>JAYVCO010000395.1:0-8186 GCA_043749935.1 Planctomycetia bacterium | reverse complement strand
GTTTCTTCAATCATACCTGCTTCAGAGAGCCCTTACTAATCGAGTGACCGCCACATTTGCATGCTCCCAAATGCGGCTTATACTAGCCGGCAATCAGTTTTCACCAGCCTCGTGGAGCAGCATCATGAAGTATCGCGCCTTGGCCTTGTTGTGTCTCGTTTTCCTGCTGGGCGCCGATGGCTCGAAAGAGGCAGCCATCAAGAAGGATTTGGAGAATTTCCAGGGTACTTGGACCCTGGAATCCATGGAGTTGAACGGGAAGCCTTTGCCAGAGAATGATCGCAAAAAAATCCGACTGAACATACAGGGCGAGAACTTCGTGTTCGACAACGGTGGTGGCGGCGAGCCGGGACTTTACAAAATCGATCCCACCCAGGACCCAAAGACTTTGAACATCGTGATCACTGAAGGGAATGACAAAGGCAAAGTCTATCTCGTGATCTATAAGTTCGAAGATGGCAAGATGATCCAGTGCATGGAGCTCTCGAATAAGAACCGCCCCAAAGAATTCACTGGCAAGGCAGGCAGCGGTTGCGCACTAGAAGTTTGGCAGCGCGAGAAACCGTGAACAATTGCGCCATGTTTCAAAGGCCAGCGAGCACGTTCCTTTTCGCAGAGTTTGATGCGAAAACCCAGGCGAGAAGTGCATTATAGCTAAAATGGTTGGAGTAAAACCTCCTTCCAACCGATTTACAATTTAGAGCACCGTGGATGCGGCCAGGCGCTCTTGTGCTTTTTTCTAAGGTACTCAGTAACGCCCAGGGCGTTTTCTCGCATACCGATTTTAGGGCGCTTCGGCGCCTGAGAGCCGCACAGCGCCGCTGCCCCGCGCCTGTGCGGTTTTTTTTGCGCGCCGACCGAACCGGACGACTCAGCCCACGATCGGTCTTGGTGACCCGGCTCCAACGGCCAACTGGCCCGCCTTGATCACACCCGCTTGTAGGACCGCGATCAAACGCTGTCGATCTTCGAGGATCGAAATGTCGGCCAGCACGTCGCCGTCAACTACTAGCACGTCGGCCAGCTTCCCCTTTTCGAGCGTGCCAAACTCGTCCCCTTGCCCCATGATCTCGGCGCCGGTTTTCGTCGCGCAGCGAATGGTTTCCAAAGGACTGAAGCCGACGTGCTTGACGAAAAACGTAAGCTCCTTCGCGTATGTTCCGTGAGGGTTCCAAGCGAAGCCATAGTCTCCGCCCATACCCAGCCGCCCGCCGGCTTTCAAGATCATGCGAGCGCTTTCGGCGCCACCCTCGAGCGTTTCCTGGTGGCCGTCGATCACGTTTTGCGGCATGTTGAATTCTGGTCCGCGTACGATGCTGGCGTATTCGAATTGCAAAGCCGGCACGACCGGCGTATTGCGCGCCAGCAGCATGTCGAGTGCTTCGGCATCCATGAACGTGCCGTGTTCCAGGGTATCGTAGCCCGCTCGCAGTGCGTTTTTGATGCCAGCGTTGGCGCGGCAATGTCCGGTGACTTTCATTTTGTGGTTGTGGGCCTCCTCGACCACGGCTCGCATCTCGTCGAAAGTCATGCAAAGCGTGTGATGATCGTTCGTGTCCGGCGCGGCGGCATCGCCGGTGGGATAGGTCTTGACCCACTCGACGCCGTCCTTGACCAGTTTGCGCACGGCGCGGCGCCCTTCATCGGGGCCGTTGATCAATAGCACCAGACCTTCCATGCCGATCTTGCGAAAATCAGGGTTCCAATCCATCAGGCCGCCAATACCGCAAATCTCGCGACCGCTGGAGGCCATACGCGGCCCGCGCAACAAATCCTCGTCGATTGCTTTCTTCAGCCAGAAGTCAATATTAAACAAGCTGCCGCCACTGCGCGCCGCGGTGTAACCACACTCGAGCGCCAGCGTAGCATTTGTGGCCGCCAATAACGTGACGTACTCCACCGGGTACTTGATATCGAGATCTTCCAGATTCGCGACGTTGAAATAGGTGGAGTGAAAATGCGCTTCCACCAGCCCGGGCATGATCGTGCCTCCTCGGGCGTCAATCTGCGAGGCGTCTGGCGCGGCCTGCGGCGCTCCGCTGGCCGGTCCGGCATAAACGATTCGTCCGTCGACGATGACTACCGCCGCATTGGGCACGGCCGGGGCTCCGGTGCCGTCGACCAGTTGGCCGTTGCGAATGAAAGTTGTTCCTTGAGCCGCTTTCATGGTTCTGGCTTATGACTCCGTGAGCATCGCTGTGAGTTGCACCGCCGAGAGGCCGTCGTTATCCTGCAAGCCAGACTTGCCGATCGACGCCAATCTATGTGACCAGCCCAAAGCGTGTCAAACAATGGCCAATTCCTCTCTTCACGGCGATCGAGTCGTTTTCTTTCTTTTGCTGGCCGTTTGTTCGTGCGAATTATCGAGTTCGATCGCTGCTGGCGCAGAGTCGGCTAAAGGAGAGCCATCCAAGAAAATCGTCCTGATCGCGGGCGAAGTCCATCAGGGCCCCGGCGGACATCCGAAGGGCACGCACGAATATGAACTGAGTGCGCGGTTGCTCAAGCATGGTTTGGAGTCCGCCGCGAACATCTCTGGCATCAGGGCCGAAGTCCACGTCGGTGGCTGGCCGCGCGATCCCAAAACCTTGGACGATGCCGATACGATCGTCGTTCTGTCTGACGGCGCCGACCGTAACCCGCTCGATCATCCGTTGCTGGTCGGCGACCGACTGCAAACACTCAAGAAGCAAATGGACCGCGGCTGCGGCCTGGTGGCCATCCACTGGACCGTGTTTGTCCCGCGCAAGAATGGCGGCGAGGAATTCCTGGAATGGATCGGCGGTTACTTTGATTTCGAATCGGGACCGGCGGCCAACAAATGGTTTTCCAAGATTCAAACGGCCGCGACTTCGCCTCGGCCGGCCACGCCGGATCATCCGATCTGTCGAGGGATCAAGCCCTTTGAGCTGCGCGAAGAGTATTACTACAACATTCGCTTTCGCGAAAACGACTCCCGACTCGTGCCAATCTTGAGCACGTCAATCCCCGGCGAGGCCAAAGACCAGGTTGTGGCCTGGGCCATCGAGCGCGATGGCGGAGGGCGAGGCTTCGGGTTTACCGGCGGACATTTCTTCGAGAACTGGGGCGTCGAAAATTTTCGCCGCATGGTGCTCAACGCCATTCTCTGGACCGCGCACTCCGAGGTGCCGGCCGGTGGTGTGCAAACAAAGGCGCCGCAAACTTCCGATCCACCGATCGCGGCCACCGATCGACCGATTCAGACATTGATCGTCACTGGCAATCAGCATCCGGCGCACGTTTGGCGCGATACGACCGTCGCGCTGCAAGAAGCACTTGGCCAGGATCGCCGTTTCCAGATCACCGTAGCGACGGATCCCGAAGTGTTGGCCACCAAAAACCTCTTTGGCTATGACGTCGTGCTGCTCAATTACTGCAACTGGCAACGGGCCGGATTGAGCGACGCGGCCAAGACAAACGTTCAGCAATACCTGTCTGACGGCGGTGGGCTGGCGATCATCCATTTTGCCAACGGCGCGTTCCACAGCTCGCTGCCAGAAACACCCGCTTCCGACTGGCCCGAATATCGCAATATCTGCCGCCGCATCTGGGATCACACGGCCGGCCGCAGCAGCCACGACCCGTACGGTCGGTTTCAAGTGACAATTGCCAAAGATCACCCGATTACTGCCGGGCTGAATTCGTTCGAGACGATCGACGAGTTGTATTGCAATCAGCAAGGCGAGTTGCCGATCGAGGTCCTGGCCACGGCCCATTCGACGGTCACCGGCAAGGATGAGCCGATGGCTTTCGTTTATTCGTACGGCAAGGGCCGTGTGTTTCAGACGGTCTTGGGGCACGCGGCCGAATCGATTCGCGTGCCGGGCGAAGCGGCCTTGATTCGGCGCGCAGCCGCCTGGGCGGCCGGACAGCCGCAACGTTCGATCGCAGCGCAGTCGCAGGAGATCCCTACCGCCGCGCCCAAGCTGGTGCCCGAGGGCCGTTTCGGCGCGGCGCTCGATCCGCGCCAAGGAGCGGCCTGGGCGGGGCACAAAGAAATTTACGACAAACTGCCGCTCTCAGTTGATTGTTGGGCAAAGCTAAACAGCAAAGCCGGGTTTAACATTTTGGTTGCCAATAATTCAAAAGAGTCGGCCGAGCACTGGGAACTCTACAGTTACGCCGGCAGCGGTGAGCTCAGTTTGTATTTGCCCGGCTGCGCGCCGGCTGAAATCAAGTCCGGCGTCGACATTACCGATGGCAAGTGGCACCATGTCGCCGCTTCGATGGATCCCGAGCAAGTCATCTTGACGGTTGATGGCAAAGTGGTAAAGCAAGCTGCGATCAAGCGAGTTCGCAGTGGCGGTCCGACAGCTCCGCTGTATTTTGGCGGCTACCCGCCCCACAACATTCGTTGCGATGGATTCGTGGACGAAGTGCGAATTTCCCGAGGCATCCGGCAGTTCGATGCGATCCCCTCGTCCCCATCGAGCGTCGACGTGCAGACGATCGGTCTATGGCATTTCGATAGGCTTGAAAACGGCAAAGTTGAAGACGCTTCTACCCAGCGCAATCCGGCGGTAGCCGGGGCGCGGCAAGACGTATCCGCGCCCCTGTTGTCGCGCAGCGTGGCGGATCCCGAATTGAAGCTGGTCACGATCGACGCATCGCCCGAAGAATCGTTTCTCTCGATGCGCACGGACACGCTGGGACGGCTGTTTGTTGGTGGGCGCGAAGCGCTGTTCGTCTACGAACCCGATGCCCAGCGCGGTTATGGGCCGCGGCAACTGCTCTATCGTTTTCCGCCCGACACCTGGCTCACTGACATCGAAATACGCGGCGACGATCTCTACGTGATGACCAACGCGGCGCTTTACTTGATTCCCCAAGGGCGGATCGAGCGGAAAAATCTAAAGCCCAAGCGGTTGCTGTGGGGCACGCCGGTCGACTTGCACGTCACATGGCACGGGCTGGCTTGGGGACCGGAGGGCGACCTGTATTTTTCTTCCGGCGACCCTCTGTTGAATTATGGCGACTTTCAAAACCGGCCCGATCACTGGGGCCATTGGACGATCTATACCCAGCCGGAAGGCACGAAGGTTCCGTATACCGGCATGGGCGGGTTCTTCCGCTGCCGGCCTGACGGCTCGCGCTTCAACGTTTTTGCCAGCGGCACACGCGGCGCCGTGGGCATGGCTTTCGACCGTCGATGGAATTTGTTCTCCAACGACAACGATCACGAGTCGATTGCCGATCGCTACTCGCCAGCGCGGTTACTGCACGTGGCCCCCAAGGCACATTTTTTCTGGCCGCGCGGCTGGATCGCCAGCATGTCGCCCGATCGATCCGATTTGCTCGAGATCGCCAATGCCGGCATGGGGCGCGAAGCCCCGGTAGGACAGACTTATTACGACGAACCGTTTTTGGGTCCAGGCTATCGCGACAGCGTGTTGGTCGCGCGCTGGGGACAACGCAAGGTGGATGGCTTCAAGCTCTCGCGGCGCGGAGCCAGCTTTCGGGCTCAAGAATTCCCACTGTTGGTTGGCGCCGAGACGGCGCGCCCGGTGGGCGTTGCCGTTGGTCGCGGAGGTCGTGTGTTCGCAGCTCTCTCTTATATGGCGGGCAACGAATGGTCGCCGAAATATCCCAGCGAAATCGTGATGATCACGCGTGCCGACGATCCAGCCAGCGCGCCGTTCGACGCGTACGACGCACCCACGGCCAATTCCGAGCGGTTGTGGAAAGAACTGTCCAGCGATTCCTGGCAGCGCCGACAACAGGCTCACGTCGAGTTGTTGCGGCGTGGAGGGAGTTTGTTGGTCGGCGCAGTTTCTCGATTGAAGTCCGCGGATCGGGCCGATCCCGCGATGCTGCATCTCCCTTGGTTGGCTGCCGCTAGTCGTCGGGCGGAAGCGTTACCGTTGTTAGTGGCTGCGACGAAACACGCCAATCCCGACGTGCGCTTGCAGGCGATACGCGCACTGGCCCAGTTCCGGGAGTTAGGTGCGTCAGGTCAAGTGTTCGCGGCGGCACTCGCCGATTCCGATGCGCAAGTTCAGCACGCCGCGATCGTGGCCCTGTTCGATCGCACGGAGCCTCTACCCGAGCTTCTGCTCACTGGCCCTGCCCGCAGTTCTGATACATACTTGCGACAATTGAGCGCGTTTCTGATTGCCGAGCGAGCCAGTTCTGAGCAACTCGATCGGCTGCTCGATTCGCCTGATGCGGCTGAGCGCTTGGCAGGCGTGTTGGCGCTTGGTTTTCGGTTGACGGTTCCACCCACTATGGGCGCGATTCCAGAAGAACTTCCGTTGCGTTACGATTCGAAAAACGCGGAATTCACCATAACCTATGCGGACGCCACGATCGATCTGAAAAAGCTCGCACGGATGGGCAGTTTCACGATAGCGGAGCGATGGAAGGCAATTTCTCCCACGGCCAGCGAACAAGGATTGTTCAAATCGCTGATCCGCAAGCTCGACGATTCTGACGATCGAGTACGATTGCAAGCCGCGTACTTTCTTTCGCTGCTGAACGATCCGGAGGCCGAAACGCTGGTGGTCGACACACGACAGAAAACCCTGCTCCGCCGATTGCAAGCCGCGCCGCCGGTGCCCATCGGACGCGTTTGGATGATCGGGCCATTCGAGGATGGCGCGAGTGGCTTAGAGACTGTCCACTCGCCCCAAACCGGTCCAATCGATCTGGCCGCGCCAATCGTAGCGGGCGCGACAAAACTTCAATGGCAGGTGATCGCGTCGGGCGGAAAAATTTCGCTGCCGAAGATCGAGCCGCTCGTGCGCGCGGCTTCGACCTACTTATATTTTCGCCTGCAAAGCTTGCAGCCCGAGCCGCTAATGCTCAATGTCGCGGGCGATCAGAAACTATTGCTCTGGCACAACGGCCGCCAGGTGCCGTCAGGCCAAGGCCCCTTGATTATTTCTTTGGAGCCGGGCAGCAACGACGTCCTGCTGCGCGTGGCCCAGGCGACCGGCGAAGCCGCCCTCGGACTCAGTTTCCAATCGCCTGGGCGTATCGAAGCCGTATTGCCGGAGAAATTGGGCCAGGCCACGTTGGCCGAGCGGTTGAAGAATGCAGGCGACAGTTCCTTGACAAGTGTTCCGCCAGCGTTTTTGAGCATCGACTGGCAGCATGCCGCCAGCGCCGGCGATGCCCAGCGTGGCCGCAAACTGTTCGGGGCCGACGCATTGGGGTGTGTAAAATGCCATGCCATCACCGCGAATCAAAAAGGGGGCGGCGCGACATCGTTGGCCGGAGCCAACCAGCGGTTCACTGTCGCGCACCTGGTCGAGTCGGTGATTCTGCCGAACAAGCAGGTTGCGCCCATCTTCGGGACCACGACCATCGTCACTGACGATGGGAAATCGCTTTCGGGTCTGATCGTCGAAGAAAACGATCGGGAGATTGTTCTGCTCCTGCCCACCGCTCAACGGCAAGCCGTGCTGAAAAGCGCGATCGAAGAGCGCAAGCTTCAAGCAACCTCACCGATGCCGGCCGGACTGGTCAAGACTCCCGCCGAGCTTGGAGACCTGCTGGCGTATTTGTTAAGCTCAAACCCGCAAGCGCCTTGATCGGCGCGCCCTGCATTACGGAAGATGCCCGCTATCTACGAACACCTGTTGACTGTCGCGGCCGACGAAATCGACCGCTTAGGCCACGTGAATAACCTGGCCTACCTGGCCTGGATGCAGGCGGCGGCGCTCGCGCATTCCGCGGCGCAAGGCTGGACTCCCGATCGCTACGAGGAGCTTCGCTCGGGCTGGGTCGTCCGATCCCATCAAATCAAGTATTTGCAGTCGGCCTATCTGGGCGAGACGGTCATTGTTCGCACCTGGGTCGCCGAGATGAAAAAGGTTTCGTCGATCCGGCGATACAAGATCGTGCGCTCTGGCGACGAGCGCCTGTTGGCCTCGGCCGCGACCGAATGGGCCTTTGTCGACTATGACAGTGGATCGCTACGGCGGATTCCCGAGGAAGTCTGCCAATCTTTTGAAATCGTGGACGACTGACAATTCGTGCGCTAGAGCCAGTGCCGAAAGGCCCAAGCCGTCCGGTCCACTAGTCGCTGCCACCGGCTGCGGCGCTTGCAAAAATCGGCGGTCACGCGGATGCTATTGCGGATCTCTTCCAGGCAAATGTGCCTTAGGGCATTCGCCACTTCCGGAGAATGGATGACGGCGAAAAACTCGAGGTTCGAGCGCAGG
>JAYVCO010000394.1:0-3474 GCA_043749935.1 Planctomycetia bacterium | reverse complement strand
TACCGCGCGGCAGGGACAGGAAGGGTTGACACGAGTTGGAGAAAGCGTTAGTCAGGGTCGTCCTTATGCGATGGCATTTGTCGATATGCGAATGCCGCCCGGCTGGAACGGCATTGAAACTGCGCAACAACTCTGGCGAGTCGACCGAGACCTCCAAATCGTCATTTGCACCGCCTATTCCGACTACTCATGGAACGAGATGATCAGGGAGCTCGGCGAAACGGACCGCCTGTTGATATTGAAAAAACCGTTCGACAATATCGAAGTGCGCCAGCTTGCCTCGGCTCTTTCCGCAAAGTGGAGCCTTGCACGACGGGCAAACCGCACTCTTCAAGACCTCCAAGAAATGGTGCGGCAGCAAACCAAGGCCATCCACAGTGCCCACGAGGAAACCATTTATCGACTGGTCAGAGCATCGTTGTGCCGCGATGAGGAGACCGGCGCCCACATTCGACGGACCGGGCTGTACAGCGAACTGTTGGCGGCGACTGCCGGCTGGGTTGCTGAACGCGTCGATCAAGTGCGGCTGGCGGCGCCGATGCACGACGTAGGAAAGATTGGCATACCCGATGCAATCCTCCGCAAGCCCGGCCCGCTCTCACCGGAAGACATCGTACTGATGCGCACCCACGCTGCACTGGGCGCCAATCTGCTCTCCGGTTCCGCGTCGCCCGTGCTCCGCATGGCACAGGAGATTGCCCTGTATCACCACGAGCGTTGGGACGGCACGGGGTATCCTTTCGGAATCGCGGGTCTGCAAATCCCTGAAGTGGCGCGGATCGTGGCTATCGTCGACGTGTATGATGCGCTAAGCCACGATCGCGTTTATCGGAAGGAACTACCGGAACACGAAGTCGTGGAAATGATGAGACGTGGTCGCGGCACGCACTTCGACCCGCGATTGCTAGATATCTTCATGTCCCTGCTGCCAGAGATGCGCGCCATCTCGCTGGCTGTGCCGGATGAGGCGGAGGAAGATCCGTGGATCTTGCCGACGACTCCCCTTCGAGACATGCCGGTTCCCGCCGAGCAGTAATCCGACTCGATAGTGAGTGAAAATGGAACCCGCATCGTTGCTAAGTACCGACCCAATGAGGTACCAGTTCTTGAGGATTCGCACACTTCAAAGACCGGCGGCACTCCCGGAGTGAGCGTGCCGGCGGCCGGTCGGTGAGGCTTATCGGGGCAGGCGATTCAATCTGGCCATGGGGTCCGACATGTCTGCCAGGTTGGGAGCCCAGTGGGGAGGACTTTGCGGCGGCGGAGAGGTCGGCGGCCCTTGTGGGGGCTTCAAGCCGATCGCGAAATCCAGCCGAGCCGGTTGGTTTAGGCCGCGAGTGAGCTCGATTACCTTGGCTAGAACGGTCGGTTGTTGACCGTTGGGCAGGAGGATCTGCACTCGATAGGTACCAAGGTCGAGTTGGTTGAAGCTATAGCTGCCGTCCTGGGCGGTCTTGGTCGAAGCGACCACGTTCCCACCAGCATCCTGGAGTTGGACCACGATGCCAGCGAGCGGTTGGGACGTTGGCATCCCGTTCGGGCTGGGCGCATTCATAGTCACGCGACCGGTGATCGTGGCATGGAAGAAGAACACGTTGTCCTGCAAGTTCGTGGTTTGCGTGTTCAAGCGAATGATGTCGGCTAGCGAGGTGTTTTGAACTTGCGCCAACTCACGGCCGCTCAGGTTGTCCTGATACCAGAATCGATCGCCGTCGCGCAGCCTCTGGAACTGATCGATCAGGATCCGCGAAAACAGGGCGCCAACGCTACCGCCCGCGACGTGGTCTTCGGCCAGGCCGCCGACCCACAGGTCGATCTTGTCGACGCTGCCATACGCCGCACGCAGCGCGTGTTGCGTGTCGACGTTCTTGGTGATGTCCGCGAAAGTCCTCGCCGGCAGTAGACCGTAGCCCACGCGCGTGGCATTGTAGCTGGCCAGGCCGTGGTCGCGGCCGCGCTCGATGTTGAGTGCCGCCAGGTCGAGTCCGCCTTGGCCAGGCTGCCCAAACAGGAAGTTGCGCAAATCGTCAACTACGTGCGTGTCGATTTCCTGCGCCCGGTCGGAGGCCAGATACTTCAAGATCGGGTCGATGCCGGCTTCTTCGACCAGTTGCGGATTGAAAAAGTCGTCACGCAGCGGCGTCGCCTCGTGGACCTCGTTGCCGTTGTTGTCGAGGAACTCCACGTCGCCGCCGACCAGGCTATGGCCCAGTCGGAAGGCGGCGGTCGAAAACTCGTTGGCAATGCCCGGATTCACCTGGGGATTGTAACCGCGATACGCGGGCATCGCTTGCGGACCCAACAGCGCAGGCAGAAACTCGTTATAGGTGATCGCCTGCAATTCAGCGATCACGATCCGTCGAGCCGCCTGATAAACCTGCTCGTCGGACCAGTCGGCATGCTGCAAGGCGAAACGATCTGCCAGCCGATTGTGCTCGCGCACGAACAGGGTTTGCATCGCCGTCAGTTCGACATTTTCATTGGCTCGAGTATCTTCGGCCGCGAACAGCGTCGTGGGGTAGGCATGAAGCGGATTGTCATTTGCCAAACCCATCGTGTTGAATGGAAGCAGATTGCCGGCACTGGTTTTCAGGTGACCGCCTTCGAACGTTCGCAGATCGGCCGCGTGCACGCCGTCGGAGCCGTAGACCTGGGACCCATCGATCAGCGCGGTGATACTATTGAGCTGCTGGAGCGGGTTGCCGCGGCTGGAGCCCGTGGCCGGATCCGAATTGGATCGGTCGAGCGTCATCGTTTGAGTGCCGGTGCCATTCGGATCGAAGTACGGGTCGCCAGTGGGTATCGGAATCGAAAGCGGCACAGGCGGCGTGGCGTCGACGGTTTGGTCAATATCGTGGTCCAGAAACTGACCCCAAGCGTAGACGAACGCCGACATCTCGCGGTTGTTGATGATGTCGCTCGATTGCGCGACAACCAAATTGCTGATGAGCCGCGCGCTAGGGGCGTTTTGGCCGGCAGGACTGGAAACACCATCGGCATAAGCGGCTGGCGCCATGCGCAGCAATTGCGTGTCCGCAGCGCCCCAGGTCGGGTGCGCTACATTATTGCCGGTTCCATCGAACGCGCGCAGATCCGCCGCCATCATCGTCCGCGGCTCGAGCGACTCTAGTTGAAACGTGCGCCGGCGGCGATCCGTCAGGCGCGGAGGTTGGGCGAAAGCGTCCCCGAAGTGACGAGACATGAAACGTCGAAAGTTCATAGCAATGCCTCATTGAAAGAAGTGATTGTGCTGTTCCGACAGCGAGATGTGATTGACAGTGACGAGGGCGGCACGAAAGGAAACAGCCCAGAAACCAATCGCCGCACAAGGTCACTTGCCGGGGGCATTCTAATTCGCGCACCTTAAGGGGAGATTAATATTACAGCGCTAACTCGTGCTCCATTCGCAGCGGGGCAGGCCGGTCAGTCGGATGCCCAATGCGGCGAGTTTTCGGCGTGTGGTTTTGGTGTGCG
>JAYVCO010000393.1:0-21848 GCA_043749935.1 Planctomycetia bacterium | reverse complement strand
AGCGCTTTGCGAAACACGAATTGGCTGCAGCCGTGTCCCGAGCTGACGTCGAGCCGTTCCAACACGAACCCTCGTGGCTGATAGAAATCGAAAACTTCGTTGGGAGTGGCTGTTTCGTAGGGATAGCCGCCAATCCAATCGAGCGTGTCGTACCACCACGACATGCCACGAGGGCGTTTATCCTGTCGATAGCGAGCCAATGGGTTGCGCGCCAACGCCAGATCCTTGACCAGCCCCTTCGTCACTTCGAACGACGCGTAACCACCGGCAATGATCCATTGCAGCGGGCGTGGCGCGGACACATAGGTTCGTTTCAGCCGCGTGTGCCACCAGGTCCAATAAAGTTGGTGGTTGTAGATCGCAATGAAAAGCCGTCCGCCTGGCGTCAGCGGAATAGTCATGTTTTCCATGGCGCGCCATAAGGCCCCGGTATGGTGCAGCACGCCCCAGGAGTAAACCAGGTCGTACTTTCCCAGCGACTCGAGATAAGCCACGTCGAGCACGGACGCGACTTCGATCGTCCACAGCGGGTCGTCGGGAAAATATCGCCGCTTCAACTCCTCGGTGCATGCCACGGACTGTGGGTCAAAGTCGAACGAATGTACTCGGGCCCCCAGTCGCCGAGCCGCCAGGCTCGACAAGCCGCTACCACATCCCGCGTCAAGAAACGTGCTCCCTGAGAGTTCCGGCACGCCCAACATGGTCTGTAGCGAACCCTCAGCTTGAGCAATCTGGTAAGGAGTGATCGCGCGCAGAAACTGTTGCCAGTTTTTTCCAAATTCAAAACGCTGGCCACGGGCAACCTCTCGGGCATGCGTTGACATGGGCAGGCTTGCTCTGGCTTCGAAAAGAACCGCGTCGTCGCGGAGGGGCGAAATAGCCCCCGTGAGCTGCTCTTTCTAGCAATCGCTTCCGGGCTGGGCAATCTGTGATGTCGCACGGCCGCCCGCCGGTCGAATTTGTCAGAAGAAATCGTTTTTGCGGCCCATACCAGGCATTCGCACCGTTTATCGAGCACATTTTGTTTTGCGCTCGACTTCCCGTCCCGTTGGGGCCGAAATAAGCATCTGGACCGGAAAGAAAAACGTAGCGCCAGGGAGGGCGACTTTGTTTACTATCAGCCGTCTCAAGTATCTGTATCTTGCCCACTTCTCCAAACCCGCAACCGACCGGGTTCTCTACCGGGCAATTCAAAAGCGCCGCTTTCGAGCAATTTTGGAAATCGGCCTCGGTTCCGCCGATCGAGCGCTGCGAATGATCCGACTGGCCCAAAGAGCCGCGGGCCATGAAGCTGTCCGCTATGTCGCGATCGACATGTTCGAAGCGCGTCCGGCCGAGAATCGTGGGCTGTCGCTCAAGGAAGCCCACCGGGTATTGAAAACCACTGGGGCTCACGTCCAATTGATTCCCGGCGATCCGGCTTCGGCCTTGGCCCGCTCGGCCAATGCACTCGGGCCGTTGGATCTCGTGATCATTTCAGGCGACTGCGATGAACAGTCGCTCGCCGGAGCCTGGTTCTATTTGCCTCGCGTCTTGCACAGTGGATCGCATTTGTATCTCGAATCCGGCGGTCCCCGAGAGCAGGGCCGGCCTCTCCGCCTGCTGCCGGCTAGCGAAATCGAAGAACGCGCCGGCGCACAGCGCCGCCGCCGCGCGGCTTAAGCTTGAATCGCGAAAGCCACCCGGAAACCGGCGCGAGGGCTTTTTTCGCCGTCGCCAGGAACCTTCTGCCGTTGCGCCGTGTCTAGGCGTCCAAGGGGCTGCCAGGTGGCCGGACCACCGCTGAAGTATTGCCACGCAATACGTTAGCTATCGCCTCTCCGCGCCCTATTGCCGACCCGCTATGATGAATAGGCGTGTGCCAGGTTCGCTATCTACCCAGGTTTTCAACATTTGGCGGCCGACGTGGGACCAGAAAATTTCGAATCATCGTCGACCGCCGACACGCTCGATGCCTTGCCGAGTGCTGTTTCGCGAGAACGTTGCGCGTGGCACGGTGTAGGATTCATCGAGGGCAGCCGCCCGCAAATCACCAGCGAGACGGCCGATCTGCTTCGCTTCCGGCTGCGCGCCGCGGCTGGCATTCTGTTTGTCGCCTTTGGCCTGTTTTTTCTGTTTCGATTGATCACTGGCAGCGGTCCCGGCGGGGCCGACAATCTTACCTTCTATTGCCATTTTGCCGTGGTCGTGGTGCTGGGCACGTCGCTCGTGCTGCTCTGTCGGCGGTGTACCATTTCGCTGCCTCTGCTGCGCAGTTACGAAATCGCGATTTTCGGACTGCCAGCCGCTTATTTCGTGCTTTACGACCACAAGCTGCTAAGCGTGATGGCGCAGCATGGGTATTTTCCTAACACGCTTTCGTTGTGGATGGGTCTCGCGTTTACATACGCAATGTTCATTCCAAATACCTGGCGGAGAGCCGCGGTCATTATCGGCGCGATCTGCGCGGCTCCCTTGCTGCTATTCACTTATCTGGCAATGACCAACACCGCGTTTTCCACCATCTTGCAGGGTGGGACGGGTTATATCGTGGAAATGCTAATCATGCTCGGCATTACGTTCGCCGCTTGCACGTATGGCACGTACATGATCAATACGCTTCGTACCGAGGCTTTCGAGGCCAAGCAATTGGGCCAATATCGGCTCTGCCGTTTGATTGGATCCGGCGGTATGGGCGACGTCTACCTGGCCGAACATCAACTGATGAAACGGCCCTGCGCCATCAAGCTCATTCGCCCGGGCAAAGCCACCGATCCGCAAGCCCTGGCCCGTTTCGAACGAGAAGTCCGCGCCACGGCCAAACTGTCGCACTGGAACACGATCGAAATCTTCGACTATGGTCGCGCTGAAGATGGCACGTTTTACTATGTCATGGAATACCTGCCGGGGCTGAGTCTGGCCGAGCTGGTCGACAAACATGGGCCTCTGCCCCCCGCGCGCGCGATTCATCTGCTCACGCAAACCTGCGACGCGCTGGCCGAAGCGCACGCCCACGGACTGATCCACCGCGATATCAAGCCGGGCAATATCTTCTCGGCACAGCGAGGCGGCATTCATGACGTGGCGAAGCTGCTGGATTTTGGCCTGGCCAAACCGATTTCGTCTCAATCCGGATCCGTACAATTAACACAAGACGGCTCGATCACGGGCTCGCCGCTGTTCATGTCGCCCGAACAGGCCCTGGGAGATAACGAGCCCGATGCTCGCAGCGATATTTACTCGCTGGGCGCCGTGGCCTATTTCCTGTTGACGGCCGCGCCGCCTTTCGAGGGCGACAAGGCGATCAAGATCATTTTTGCTCACGCCCAGCAGGAAGTCGTGCCCCCCTCGCGCTTGCGGCCCGACATTCCGGCCGATCTCGAACGTGTGGTGTTGCGCTGCCTGGCCAAAGACCCCGCGAATCGCTATGAAAGCGCCGCAGCCTTGCGTCAGGCGCTTTCCGAATGCGTGGCCGCCGGCGGTTGGACGCATCAAGACGCGGCCGAGTGGTGGCAAACCAATGGCGTGGACGACACCCAGGCAAGGGCCATGGCCGCCGCCGAAATTTGAAAGAACTAAAACGACTAGGAATTCTCATTCGAGCGAGTGGCAGCCGGCTTTAATCCGTGCCGCTGCTGGCGAATGGGGCCTATAATAGAGTATTCTGGAAACGAACGATCCTCCCTCAGCTCCCACCCAATTTCAGGCTCCATGACCGCTCAAACTAGCCCGCGAACGATGTTCGCCAAAATCTGGGACGACCACGTGGTGTTTGCCGAGCCAGGCAAGCAGACCATTCTGTACATCGATCGGCACCTGGTACACGAAGTCACCAGCGCTCAGGCCTTCGAGGGCCTGCGGCTCTCGAAGCGCAAAGTGCGCCGGCCGGAATTGACCGTCGCCACGGCCGATCACAACGTGCCGACGACCGACCGACTGCTGCCGATCGCCGACATGATTTCCAAGCAGCAGATCGACACGCTGCGCGAAAACTGCCGCGAGTTCGGAATTCGTCTCTATGATCTGCACGATCCCAATCAGGGAGTCGTTCACATCATTGGCCCCGAACTGGGTCTGACCCAGCCGGGCATGACCATCGTCTGCGGCGACAGCCACACCGCCACGCACGGCGCCTTTGGCGCGTTGGCCTTTGGCATTGGCACCAGTGAAGTCGAGCACGTGTTGGCCACACAGACGCTGCTCCAGTCGCGGCCGAAAACGATGGAGCTGCGCATCGGCGGGCGACTGGCCCCCGGCGTGACCGCGAAAGATCTGATTTTGTATCTCATCGGCCAACTCACGACTGACGGCGGCACTGGCTATTGCATTGAATACACCGGCAGCGCAATTCGAGCGCTGAGCATGGAAGAGCGCATGACCGTCTGCAACATGACCATCGAGGCAGGTGCCCGGGCCGGCATGATCGCTCCGGACGAGACCACTTTCGAGTACATGCGTGGACGAGAGTTTGCCCCGCGAGATTTCGATGCCGCCGTCGCGCGTTGGCGTAAGCTGCCCAGCGACGAAGGGGCGAGTTACGACAAGCTGCTCAAATTCGAAGCGGCCGATGTCTCGCCGCAGGTCACTTGGGGAACGAACCCCGGCCAGGTGGCACCGGTGACCGGAAACGTTCCCGACCCGAAGGAATTGGCCAACGAAGCCGATCGCAAGAATCTGGCTAGTGCGCTGACCTATATGAACCTCGATCCTGGCGTGCCGATCGAGGGAATCGCGCTCGACCGCGTCTTCATCGGCTCCTGCACGAATGCCCGGATCGAAGATCTGCGGGCAGCGGCGGCCGTCGTGCGGGGTTACAAAGTTGCGGACCGCGTGGGCGCGATGGTTGTGCCCGGCAGCGGTCCGGTGAAGCGGCAAGCCGAGGCCGAAGGGCTTGATCGGGTGTTTCTCGACGCGGGCTTCGAATGGCGCGAGCCGGGGTGCAGCATGTGCCTGGCCATGAATCCCGACAAGCTCGAGCCGGGCGAGCGGTGTGCCTCGACCAGCAATCGCAATTTCGAGGGCCGGCAAGGCAAGGGAGGCCGGACCCACCTGGTCTCGCCCGCGATGGCCGCTGCCGCCGCGATCGAAGGTCACTTCGTCGATATCCGCCATTGGGATTACAAGAAATAAACAAACGCCTTCTAAATTCAACCGAAAACTTTCATGCAGCCTTTTAAAAAGCATACCGGACTGGTCGCCACGATGGATCGGCACAACGTCGACACCGACCAGATTATCCCTAAGCAATTCTTGAAGCGAATCGAGCGGACTGGCTTCGGCCAGTTTCTGTTTTTTGATTGGCGATTCCACGACAACGGCACGCCGAACCCAGAGTTCGAGTTGAACCAGCCCCGTTTCACGGGTGCGAGTGTCCTGCTCGCTCGGCGCAATTTCGGCTGTGGATCGAGCCGCGAGCATGCTCCCTGGGCCCTACAGGATTATGGCTTTCAAGTGTTGATCGCCCCCAGCTTCGCGGACATTTTTTATAACAACTGCTTCAAGAATGGCATGCTGCCGATTCGGCTGGACGAGGCGAAGGTTGACGATCTGTTTCGCCGCGCTGCCAAGCCCGGCTATAAGCTCACGGTTGATCTTGAACAGTGCAAAATCACCGATGACGCCGGCCTGTCGATCTCGTTCGAGGTCGAGCCGCACCGGCAACATTGTCTGCTGAACGGACTGGACGACATCGGCTTGACGCTTGCACACGCCGATAAAATCGCCGCGTACGAGTCGGCCCACGGAATCGCCGCCACGAGCGCCTGATACGATCTTTTGGGACGTTCGCAGCCGATGACTCAGGATTTGCACTAACGAATGGGCACTCGCCGAGAAAAAATCGAAGCTCTGTTGGTCGATGACCCTGCGGACCAATTTCTGCGTTACGGGCTGGCGGTCGAGCTGGATAAAGAGGGCGCGCACGAACAAAGCCTGGCCGAGTTTCATGGCCTGATGTCCGCATCACCCCCCTACGTGGCCGCCTTCTTCATGGCTGCCCAGCAACTGGCCCGGCTGAACCGCATCGACGAAGCCCGTTCGGCGCTGCGCGACGGCATCGAGCAGGCCCGCGCCTCGGGCAATAACCACGCCGCCGGCGAAATGAGCGAATTCCTTGCCAGCCTGGGTTCGATGGGCGAATGAGTCGTAAGCCATCGGCGATTTCGTCAGACTCGCCTCCCATCATGTTTGCAGCATTCCCGGAATCGCATGAAACCCGAGTTGTTTTTCGGCCCAGATGGCCGTTGAGAGTAATCGCGCTTCGCTCCAGGCCGGCCCGATGAATTGCAGGGCGATCGGCAGGTCTTCGCCCGTCAGCGCACAAGGTATCGAGACAGTCGGCACGCCGGCATAGCTCCAGGGCGAGTTGAACCGCGGGTCGCCGGTAGTTTCTAAGCCCGGCGCGGCCGTGGGCGTCGCGGGGGTCAACAGAGCGTCGAGATCCACGAGCGATCGTGCCAGCGCGTTTTGAAACAGCTTCTGGTGGCGAAGTGCCTCCTGATAATCGCTCATCGAGACGGCGAATCCTTCCTCAAGCAGCCCCGCCATGTTGGGACCATAGCCCGGTCGCGGCGCACTGAACTGGGCGAAATGATAATCGGCCGCTTCGGCGGCCATGATCCGGCGGTGCATAGCGTGGACGTCGTCGAAGCAATCCGGCAGGGAAATCTCGATGACCGTGGCCCCGCCCTGTCGCAGGCCGTCAATCGCTTGTTGCGTCAACCGGGCGACTTCCTCATCTGCTCGCGTGAAGAAAAACGGCCGGATAACGCCCAAACGTGGCGGCTCATGGTTGGCGTTCATAGGCCACTTAAAGTTCTCTCGGGGCGAAACAGCCGGATCTCGCGGATCGTCGCCGGAAATCGTGTGGAGGATCGTGGCCGTGTCAGCGGCAGTGCGGGCAATGGCACCAACGTGGTCGAGATGGAAACCCACCGGCACCACCCCTGCCCTACTCACTCGGCCAAAGGTCGGTTTGCAGCTGGCGACTCCACAATAGCTGGCCGGACGCGTGATCGAACCGCCAGTTTGCGAGGCCAGCGCCCCCAAGCACATGCCCAGCGACACGGCGGCAGCCGACCCGCTGCTCGAACCTCCGGGGGTGTGAGTCAGATTCCAAGGGTTCCGTGTCGGCGAGGGATCGAAACAGGCAAATTCCGTGGTGATCGTTTTGCCGAGGATGATCGCCCCGGCCTGGCGCAAGCGATCGACCACCGTGGCGTCTTCTTGTGCCGGGGACGCACTGGTCAAGGCCGAACCCGCTCGGGTAGGCATTCCAGCCACGTCGACAATGTCTTTAATCCCCAGCGGGATCCCATGGAGCGGGCCGCGGCATTTTCCGGCGGCCAGTTCTTGAGTGAGCCGCTGTGCAGCTTCCAGCGCTCCTGACGAATCGACCAAGACCCACGCTTTGACAGAATCCTCAAACCGATCGATACGCTCCAGGCACCCCGCGACGAGCTGGCTGGGTGTCACTTCGCCCCGACGCATCGCCCCGGAGATTTCCGTCAAAGAAAGAAAAGTCTTCATAGCTCGTTGATATCACACCTCGCGGCCCAAAGAAAGCTATGCGCGGCGATTGCCTATATGGGCGAGGGATATCGGCTTCCGTGGAATGCCGCCATTGAGCGACTGTACGCCCGCCCGCTTTACCGCGCGTTGCAAAATCGTAAGCGGTTCACGACAATGTGGCAGGCAAGCCATGGCGGGGACAAGGACCTTGATGGGACGGACTCGATTGGAAGCACGGGATATTAAATTCGAGGCGGGGGAGGTTGTCATTACCCCTGCCGCATCGGCCGCCCTGGAAGCCCACGGCCAAGTCCTGGCAGAGCTTTTGGCTCGTCATCAGGCCGGCGACTGGGGTGATATTTCCGAGCCAATGCGCGCCCTCAACGAACGCGGACTGGTCGAGCAATTCAATTTGCAATCGGTTTACCAGATTCCTTCCGGCCAGCGGGTCGTTGTGGTCACCAATCGCCAGCGCACGCTGACAATGGTGCACCTGGACTCGGGCAAGCTCAATTGACTTGCTCGCCGAGGATCTATTTGCGCGTCGAACAGGCGCCGGCAATTGCGCAGCCCGTGCCACAACTTTGGCAGCCGCCGCCCGTGGCACTTTCGGTGCCGCACCCCGGCCCGCACCCGGTCATCACCGTTTCCGTGAAGCGGCGAAACTGGACGTGCGTTTCATAGAGCTCGGCCAGTTCCGCGGTCAGCGCTTCTAGCTCGTCGGTCATTTCGCCGAGAAAATAGAACAGCAGCGTCTGGCCGTCGAAGAGGTGTTCGACTTCCATTAGCACGGCCGGCAGTTCCAACTCGGTCAGCCGGGCGGCACAGGCTTCGTAGGCGGCCTGGCGGTTTTTTTCCAATCGTGCTTCGAGCAGTTCATCCTCGACGGTCAACCCTCGCAGAATCGAACCGTCAGCCGGCCCCTCGCCGGTTTCGTCGGCCGGTGGAGCCAGCACCTCTCCCAATTCGAGCCCACGACCGGTGCGGATCACGACCCGAGCGTGACGGGGATAGCGCACGGCGTCAACCGCCGTGAATCGGCCCACATGTCCTAGCGAGCCCACGCGAATAACGTGCTGTCGTCCCATGAAATCCCGCAACTGAAAATGTTTGGCCGGCCAAGTTTAGTGTGGGGTCGCTTATCGGCAAGCAATCCCTTCCGCCATGATCGACCGTTCGGCGGCGAACCCTTCTCCAGTTCTCGCTGTTTTTCCCGCCGGTCGCAAGCCGGCCTTGCCGGCGGGCTCACAAAGAGGCTTATTGCCTAAGAACCGGTCCTCTCAGAAACCCCTTGCTCAAATCGCCACTATCACGATACTTAGGGCGTATTCTGCCTTCAAGTTTTTTGCGAGATTCCACGATGATCGACCGCCTTTCACCTTCGCCAGATTCCGCCCACGCGCTTTCTCAGGATTGGGCCCATCTGGCGACGCGAATCTTGGAGGGCCAGCGGCTCGACATGGAAGAGGCGCTGGCGATTTTGCGCAGCCCGGACGAGGAACTGCTCGACGTGCTCTCGGCGGCCTACCGCATTCGCCGCAGGTTTTTTGGAAATCGCGTGCAGCTTTACTTCCTGATGAATGCCAAAAGTGGTCTATGCCCCGAGGATTGTGGCTACTGCTCGCAATCGAAAGTCTCGGAGGCCGAGATTCCGCGCTACAATCTGCTCAACGCCGAAAAACTGCTGGACGGGGCCCGAGTGGCAGCCGAGCGGCAGGCCAAGACCTATTGCATCGTGATTTCCGCCCGCGGACCGTCGCAGCGCGAAATGGACGCGATCACCACGATCGTGCCGCGCATCAAGTCGCAATACAACCTGAAAATCTGTGCCTGCCTGGGGCTCCTCACGCCCGAACAAGCCGAACGGCTCAAGGCCTGCGGCGTCGATCGGGTGAATCACAACCTCAACACCAGCGAAACTTTCTACGAAGAGATCTGCTCGACCCATACCTATCAAGATCGCGTCGCCACGTTGCAAGCCGTCCGCAACGCTGGCATGGAACTATGTTCCGGCGGCATCATCGGCATGGGGGAGCAAGACGTCGACGTGGTGCGCATGGCGTTTGCCTTGCGCGATCTGGAGGTCGAATCGATCCCGGTCAATTTTCTCAACCCGATCGATGGCACACCGCTCGCCGGGACCAAGCAGCTCAATCCGCGCTACTGCCTCAAAGTGCTCTCGATGTTCCGTTTTGCCAATCCCAACCGTGAGATTCGCATCGCCGGCGGCCGCGAAATGCACCTGGGAAGCTTGCAGGCGATGGGCTTCTACCCGGCCAATTCGGTGTTCGTCGGCGATTACCTGACAACCAAGGGCCAGGCCCCCGCGGCCGACTACAAGATGATCGAGGAGCTCGGCTTCGAAGTGGCTCACAACGAAGAGCCCGGCTGCCAGTTAGCCCCGGCCGAGAGCCAGGCGAGTTGAGGGTTCTAAGGATTGCGGCCAACTGATTAAGACGTGTCTTCCAAACCTCCTATCCGCACTCGAACGGGCTGGTATCAGGAGCTGTCTGATGGAATCTTTTTCACGGTGGCGCAAGCGATTCCTGGTCTTACTGCCAGTCCTGCTCCTGACCGACGGGACAGCTTTTGCCATCGGACCGCGTTCCCCCGATGGCGTATCTCCAAAATCTGGCCAAGCGGTAGATGGCAACGAACTCATACAGCGCCGAGTGCACCATATTCGGCAAGTCCGGAAGGCCGTGATTGATGAATCGCTTGACCAGTCCATTCGCGGCTTGCTCAACGCCGAGGCATATAACAACGGCGTTTACTCCCAAGTTGCACTTGACCAACTCGACTTCAAGGTGATTTTGAGTAACCGTCGGACTCTTAAGATCGTCGCCGAACTTTCAAAATTGCCAAAAGAGGCGGCTCGTGATAGGTGCCAGGCAGTTTTTGACGACTTTTTTGAAAAAGAATACCAGGCAACCATCGAACGCGGCCTACGAATGTACGAGGATCCAAACGCCCCAAGAAATACACAGACTTACATGCTAACAGGCTGGCGCTCGGCACCGTGCTCTTTGCAATAGCCCATTTTGATGGCCTTACTCGGATTATCGAAAACCTGCGTCGGATTGAAAGTTTCAAGCAATCACAGTTTCGCCGGATCGAGGCAAATCCGAAGCTTTATCCCAACGGGATGTTGGTGATGGTAGGGCCCATGTGGGATCTCGATAACGCATTCAAGATCAGCGTCATCGTGTACGCAATGGAGCATAACGGTGACAAGAACGCTGACCGCGACGAGAAAGTGGCAAAGTTGCTGCGGCAAGACACGTCCCAATACACCCGTCCTATGACTCGCTGGGATGCGCCGTATACATCATTCGATTTGGACTCATTTCAGCGGAATGACCGCCTCGATCCGCGTACGGTCGTCGAGAACATCACGATTTACAAGTGGGAAGGGATCGCATTAGCCAAGTGGGATGACCAGGCGAACCTTGTTCACAAGTTGATGGATCTGCTCGATGCTCCCTGACAAATCGATTGGCCGTCGGGCTGTCCGTCAATGGCTGATTGGCATGCAGCAACTCGCGACGCAGGGCAGTCAAATGGCTACTTCTTGACACCGCCCCCGATTGCGTAGATCGCGTCGAAAGTCCGCAGATAAATTCGGCCATTGGAAATCGCGGGCGAGGCCGAGATCGATTCTCCTAGTGAATTGGTGGCCAGGATCTCGAATTCCTTGCCCGGCTTGATCACCGTCACGGTACCGTCGCGAGCCGTGAGAAAGATCTTTCCGTCGGCATATACGGGCGAGGCCCGGTGGCGGTCGGCGTGTGTTCGCTTGACGTAAAATTCCTCGCCGGTCTTGGCATCGACGCAAATCAGTGTGCCGTCTTCGCGGCACAAATAGGCCAGCCCATCGACCACTAGCGGAGACGGAACGTCCGGCGTGTTGTGTTCGCGGGTCCAGAAATGGCCCTCTTTGCTGTCGGTAATATCCCCCTTGCTCGTCGGATCGAGTGCCAGCACCGGCCCGTTCTTGGCCGATGGCACCAGAATCAGTCCGGGCACCGCCAGCGGCGAGGCGACGAATCGCAGCGTCGGATTGTACTTGCCGCGCGGGTTCAAGCCGCCGCACCGAAAAACTTCGGCCCCATCCGACAGTTGATGCGCCACCAGATAGTCGCAGCCGTGCGTCAACAATAGTTCGAGCTGGCCGTCGCGATACAGCACCGGCGAAGCATACGAGTGTTCGCACTCGGCCCGGGCATCGCTCTTGCGGGTCTGTTTCCAAACTTCGTTGCCCGTGAGCTTGTCGAGTGCGATGACCAAAGCACCGCCACTATGGAGTAGTTGCAGATAGAGCCGGTTGCCATCGAGCACGGGCGTCGAAGCCATGCCAAACATGATGTCGAATTTGCCGTACCGATCTTGCAGGTTGAATTTCCAAACTTGCTTGCCGTCGGCCGTGTAGCAGCCGAGGTCGCCGGTGCCCATCATGGCCCAAACGTGTTTGCCGTCGGTCGAGGGAGAGGGCGAAGCCAGGTTGCCTTCGTCGCCGCGGATTTTCTTGTTTTGGCTGGCGACCAATTGTTTCCAAAGTTCCTTGCCATCAGTGCTCAGGGCGATGAGCACAAGGTCGTCGTTTTCGGCCGAAGTCAGATAAATGTGATTGCCCCAGACCACCGGCGTCGAACCAGCCGATCCGGGCAAGGCGACTCGCCACGCCACGTTCTCGGTCTTGCTCCAACTCAGCGGAATGCCCGTCTCGTGACTGATGCCGTCCAACTTGGCCCCCCGCCACTGCGGCCAATTCTCGGCCCGCGCGAGCGAAGCCGCGGACACGAAACTGACAACCCAAGCCACAAGCGCGAGCCGGAACCTTGAATTTTCGAACATGTCAGATGATCTCGGCAGGAGAGAAACGGCAGGTGGGCCATTCACGGCAAATGGCTCGAAATTGCAGGTCTGAGGCAGGAGTCCCGCTCAGGCGAGAGCCGTATTAGTTTGGTCGAAGAACGAGCAGGCGTCAACGATGTGGTTTGGCGGGAAATGAACTGGCAGTGTGTTGTCGGGGACCTGAGTGGTAGTTCATTCTCCCATGTCCTCGTCGTCCACCTCGCCGCCATATTCGCCGGCAGTCCAGCCAAAGGAGACATCCGCCTCTGGAAAAAGGTTGGTTAGCATCAGCAACCATCTTTGTCTCTGGTCTTTGTCTTCGTAATAGAGAATCTTCATGGAGGCGATTGGCTGGGCACCCATCAAAGACCATGTAAGCGGCAAGGGCCTGGAGGGATGTTTTGAATTCGAGACGACGTATTTTAAGGCCCCCATTTCCATCCAATATTGGCGCTCGCGCACCTTACGCACATTCATTCCCAGCCAGAGAAGACAGCCAAACACCGCCACCGCCACGAACAGTGTCTGCAATCTGAAGGCGAACCAGTGGCGTTTTGGGTCGGCGGTCATGGATTCTCGCGTTCGCCTTTGCGGACGATCGGAACGTATTTCCTATTGTCAGCAATGAACTTCTCCAGTTCCTCGGGCTTGGCATCTGGGAAGCTCGCTACCTCGTGGCTGCCGTCTTCCAGCAAGAAGTCGAAGCTCTGTTTGGCTTCATCGAATTCGCAGCTTACGGCGAATACGCCATCGAAGACCCATCGCGGTTTGGATTTTTCGCTCATCCTGGCATTATAGCCGGGGGCGGGAGTCATTTCGCAAATCAATGACTCATCCGGCCTGCGTTGCGAAGCAGCAACGAGCATTCGCGAGCCCGAAACGCCTGCGAGAATTCTGAAACGTCCTGGGATCTCCACCCAGTAAAGCCCAGCGATGCCGCTTCGCTTCAAGCCACGTCCGAAAGATACCGCAAAGGCACGACTGCGGTGGCTGGCAAAGCGAGGGTCGTTTTGCCCATTAGGGGCAGATACTCGGCCAGCACTTGCTCGACGCGGCGCTCCAGCTCCGCCAACTGCCGCAGGGCGTCGTCCTGACGCGCTTCGATCTCAAGAATCCGGGCAGTCGTGTCCGATTCGCAGTCCATAGTGGTGTCGCGGAGTAGTGGTCTAGGAGGGAGTCGGATGTAGGCAAAGCTTGCCATCGGCAATGGCTGGCCCAAAGATTCAACCGGACTCCGCCTGCCGTCAGCGTCGCATTTGAGTGGCCCGGCAGCCTTTGCCGGTTGGCGAAACAGATTGTTTTGTAAGCCCGCCGCCACACCTCGCGGGGGAAGCAACCGGTCGCCAGCGGAGAGGGTAAAAATGAGGTAAGCTCACTAGACAGGCGGCCGCTGGGCCGTGTAAACTCTTGTGGGCACCGCATTTGAGCGTGCCGAGCGGTTTTTGTTTTCACCATCCAAAGGAGGAAGCGTGGTTAAGTTGAACGTTCGAGACCGCGAATCGATTCAAGAAGCGGTCCGCCGATTCCGCAAACTGGTCGAGCGGAGCGGCATCAAGAAGGAAATGCGTCGACGGGAATACTACGAAAAGCCCAGTGAAACCCGCCGGCGTGCCCGGTTGCGTGCCGCGCGTCGCGGCCGAACTGCCATGCTCGAAGGCATCTAGTCTCTACCCCTCGAGCGGCGATTATTTTTTGTAGCGTTGGCAATCGTGCGCAGTGCTGCGCGCTCGCAGCATGCTTCGGCTCGCGCTCTTCTGGCTGAATGAGCGACCTGCTCGGCTCTATCGCCAATCCAGCCCGACGTCCAGGCTGGTCGCAGAGTGCGTCAGCGCTCCCACGCTCACGCGATCCACTCCGCTAGCGGCGATCGCACCGATCGTTTGCAGATTGACGCCGCCGGAAGCTTCCAGTTCGACGCCCAAGGCCGCGGCATCGCGCATCGAAACCGCCCGCCGCAACTGCTCAGGCTGCATGTTGTCGAGCAGCACAATATCGGGCAGCTCGGGCAGCACTTCTTCAAGTTGCTCGAGCGTGTCGACCTCGACTTCAACCAACATTTCGCGTGACGCCCGCTCCAGGTCCATCGATTCAACGAACGCACGGGCACGACGCACCGCGGCGGCCGGAGTGAGATGCGCGGCTCCCTGGACCGCAGCGCCAAGCGCCAGGTGATTATCTTTGATCAGAATTGCATCAAAGAGTCCCGTGCGATGATTGTGACCGCCGCTGCACCGCACGGCATACTTTTCCAATCGCCGCCACCCGGGCGTCGTCTTGCGCGTGTCGTAGATGCGGGCCTTCGAGTCGCCAGCGGCTTCGACATATTGCCGCGTTAGCGTGGCGATGCCGGAAAGCCGCCCAATCAGGTTCAGCAGAATTCGCTCCGCGGAGAGCATGCTGCGCGCCGGCCCAGAAATCGTCGCCAGCGTTTGACCCGGCGAAATGGCGGCGCCGTCTTCGACGCAGGCCGACCAGCACATGCGAGTATCCATTTCCGCCACTGCGACTTCGGCGGCTCGCAACCCGCAGGCAATTCCGCCAGAGCGAGAAACGACAGCGGCCTCGGCGGTCGCCTCCGGCGGAACCAGGCAGAGCGTAGTCCAATCGAACTGGCGATCCAGATCTTCGCGCACCGCCAGCCGGACAATCTGCCGGCAATCCTCGATCACCGCCGCGTCCCACTCAATTTGTCGAAAGTCTTTAGCCACAAGGTTTCGTTCGGATGTGTTGCGAGATTGGCCTGGAATGTCTCATAATAACAGTTCGCGAGCTGGACTCACTAGTGCCGAGGGTCATGTCCCAACGGTGCTTTGTTCCGTGTTTGATATTGAATGTGGGCCAAAGGCCCAACCAGTAAATAGCCCGGGGCGAAGCTCCGCGCAGCCCCGGGAACCAGTTCACACAAATGCGCTTCAAGCCCCAACCGGGGCGCCCGTCTCGCTTGATCGACGTTGCCCGACTTCGATTCCTGGACCGATGGACCTCCACTACTTTCGCTCGTGTCAGTTGCGACCTTGGCCGAGAATGTCTCATAATGCCAACTTCCAAGCCTTGGCGTTTTTTGGAGCCTCGAGTGAGTCCCCCGCTTCTAAATCCCGAGAATTCGCCCGGCCGGCCGCTTTTGAGGCGGATGGATCAGGCGGCGATTGGGGCGTTGACGTTGGTCGCGATCATCTCTCTCGGGCTCTACTGGCTGGCGCAGGGCGGCGCCAATGGAAAACTGATCGAGATCGATCGGGTGCCGCGCTCGACGGCCGCGTTCACGATCGATGTCAACGAAGCCGACTGGCCCGAGATCTCGCAGTTGCCCGGCATTGGCGAAGTGTTGGCGCGGCGCATCGTCGATTCGCGCGCGACCGAGGGTCGCTATATCGATCTCGACGAATTGCAGCGCGTGCGCGGCATCGGCCCCAAAACTTTGGAGCGGATCAAGCCGTACTTACGTCCCGTGCCCACCGCCGGGAACGTGGCCGGCCAGTAGCCAATCGCCATCCGATCCCGTATGTTTCTTAATGGGATGAACCGGCCGGCAACTGCACCACATCAAGCGGACCCTTTCTTCCCGCAATCCCGAACCCACAACTCCAAATGACACTAAGTTAAGGAACCGCAATTACGATCTCTTCCGCTTCCGGGAAGAGCCCTCGAACGCGAACAACTTCGTCCTCGGATGTTCCCTTTGGCAGTCCGATGGCCCAATAGCCGGTCTCTCCCATCCAGCACAGCGGCCAGGGCGCAATCGAATATTGTTTTGTAGTCTTCAGCCCGGTCGGGAGCGAAATTTGTAAGAGGTAGTGGGTTCCGTTTTGCACGTTGGGGCTTGCGATGACTTGCCGCCGCTGCCGAATCCAATTCATCTCGTATCCTAGCAAACACGCGAACAACGTTATCGCAACGAACAGCGTCCGCAGACTGAAACTAAACCAGCGCCGGCGATTCTTGGGGTCTTCACTCATGCCCGCCATCCTACCCCATCATGCATGAAAAAGCCGCCCGAAGGCGGTAGGCTAGGGGCATATCTGGAAATGTGATGTTGCCCCTTTGCGGATACAAGTAGCCGGACAGTAGCCAATCACCATCCAATCCCGTATGTTTCTTAATGGGATGACCCGGCCGGCAACTGCACCCCCTCAAGCGGACCCTTTCTTCCCCCAATCCCTAACCCCCAATCCCCAACCCCTACCTAATGCCCTTCGATCTCGTTAGCCCGTTTCAGCCCGCCGGCGACCAGCCACAGGCGATTGCCGCGCTTCTCGAGGGGCTGGCCGAGAATCGCAAGCATCAGGTGTTGATGGGCGTGACCGGGTCGGGCAAGACCTTCACGATGGCCAACGTCATTCAGGCCATCCAGAAGCCCGCGCTCGTGCTTTCGCACAATAAGACGCTGGCAGCCCAGTTGTATGGCGAGTTCAAGGAGTTCTTTCCGCACAACGCGGTTCACTATTTCGTCAGCTATTACGACTATTATCAACCCGAGGCGTATATTCCGCAGCGGGATATCTACATCGAAAAAGACGCCTCGATCAATCAGGAGATCGACCGCCTGCGCCTGGCGGCCACGAGCGCTCTGGTGAGCCGCAAAGACGTGATCATCGTGGCCAGCGTGTCGTGCATCTACGGCTTGGGTTCGCCCGAAGATTACAAGGCGATGATGATCAGCCTGCGGCGCGGGATGAAAGTCGACCGCGACGAAGTGCTGATGAAACTGGTGGACGTGCAATACGAGCGCAACGACATCGAGTTCGCTCGCAGCAAGTTTCGGGTGCGTGGCGATTGCGTCGAGTTGTGGCCTTCGTACGAAGAATTTGCTTTGCGAATCGAGTTTTGGGGCGACGAGGTCGAGCAGCTCTCGATCATCAATCCAACCACTGGCGAAGTGATTCGGCAAGAAGATGAGATGTTCATCTATCCGGCCAAGCACTTCGTCATGCCGGAAGAGCGCATTGCCGCGGCCGTCGATTCGATCAAGCAGGAACTCGAAGAGCGGCTCGAAGTGCTGCGCAACACCGGCAAATTGCTCGAGGCCCAGCGATTGAATGCGCGGACCCGATTTGATATCGAGATGATGCTCGAAGTCGGTTTCTGCCCGGGCATCGAAAACTACAGCCGACCCTTGAGCGGCCGGCCGCCGGGCTCGACGCCCCAGACTTTATTCAATTTTTTCCCCGACGATTACCTGCTATTCGTCGACGAATCGCATGCCACGGTGCCGCAAGTGCGCGGAATGTTCGCCGGCGACCACAGCCGCAAGACCACGCTGGTTGAGCACGGCTTTCGGCTGCCCAGCGCGCTCGATAATCGCCCGCTGAAGTTCGACGAATGGCAGGAAAAGATCAACAAAGTCATCTACGTGTCGGCCACGCCGGGCCCGTATGAATTGGAGCAGTCCGGCGGCGAGTTTGTCGAGCAAGTGATTCGGCCAACCGGCTTGCTCGATCCGGTCATCGAAGTCAGCCCGGCGCGAACCCAGGTCCCGCACTTGCTGGCTGCAATCAAGGAACGAGCCGCCGTCAGCGAGCGCGTGTTGGTGACCACGCTCACCAAACGGCTGGCCGAGGATCTGTCGTTTTACTTGTCGGAGCAAGGCATCCGCTGTAAATGGCTGCACAGCGAGCTCGATGCCTTTGAGCGAGTCGAGCTACTGCGAGAACTGCGGCAGGGGCGTTTCGAGGCGCTGGTTGGAGTCAACCTGTTGCGCGAGGGGCTCGATCTGCCGGAAGTTTCGTTGGTGGCCATTTTGGATGCCGACAAGGAAGGTTTCTTGCGCAGCGAAACGTCGCTGATGCAGACCATTGGCCGCGCGGCCCGAAATGTCAACGCCAAGGTTTTGCTCTACGGCGACCGCGTGACCGTGTCGATGCAACGGGCTATCGAGGAGACTGAACGGCGCCGCGCCCTGCAACAAGAGTACAATCGCGAGCACGGAATCACGCCCGAAACGATCATCAAGGGCATCCGTGCGGGCATCGAGGCCGAAGCGACCGCCCATGCGCAAGCCAATGCCGCCGTGGGCCGGTCCGACGAGGCCCAATATATCACCGAAGAGTATCTGGCTGAGTTGGAAGCTGAAATGCTGGCCGCGGCGGATGCGTTGGAGTTCGAGCGGGCCGCGGGCATTCGCGATCGGATCGAAAAGATGCGAGATTCGATGGGCGATACGGTGGCCGAAGTCGACGAGCGAAGCTCGGGCGGAAAAAATGGTCGCCGCCGGCGCGGAAAAGGCGGCCGGTTGCCCCATCCCAAACGGGGCTGAGTTCTCGGCAATCAACAGCGCTCAAAAAAAGGGGAGAAACGCCCGGTGGCATTTCTCCCCAGAGACTGTTGTCTTCGTTTTACTTCGGACGCGGTCGAATTGCCTATCTGGCAACTTCATCATCCGCGGATACTTCTTCCGCCAGCCTGGCTCGACGGCGAGCTTCTTGGAGCCGCAAATAGCGCTCGGCCTGGAGCTCGGCGTCGTTGTGCAGGTCTTCGGGTCGGTCCTCGGCGTCATCCTTGGCGTCTTCGGCGACCTCGGCCGCAAGCTCTTTCAGACTTTTTGCGGGTTTATGAACCTGCTTCGTGGCGATTTCATGGGCCTTTTCCAACTTACGTTCGGCTTCCGCCGCGATCCGGTCGATCTCTTGTTTCGCCTCTCGAGCCTGTTCCTCAATAGCTGCTTCCTCTGTCCGGAGGCTGCGATTGGTTCCTGCCGACTTGTGGCTAGGCGTGCTTTGCTTGGAACAGCCCAGAGTTGAAATCAGGCTCACGACGACGAGAACCAAAGAGAATTTCTTCATGACATAACCTTCCATGTTGGTGTCAGTCCAAATCGGCCCGCGCGGTGACGTCAGGCGAATCGTTCGCCCGACCGCGGCTGAATGCGATTAAACCAGAAAAACGGGGGCCCGCCGGCGCTGGTTCTTCCGGCAAGTTCGCGGCAGTTTAACGCTCGTGGGACCGTTTTCAAAGACGAGTTTCTAAGGCGCAAAACTTGGCCTGGGAGGCCAAGATTCAAGGACCGGCGACGAACAAGGATGTAGCTGAAAAGCTTGGCACCGGTTGATCTTGCGCGCTTGGCGAGTAATGCGCAGAGCCTCTCTCGCGGGAGCAGCGCGACTATGGGCACTCGACTGAAAAGGAGTATACTGACGCTACGTGTCAGGCCCAGAAGTGATCGAAGGATCGAAGGCGCAAAAGTCGCCGGGGCGCGAGCAGTCTATTGAGAACGCGTCTTTTCGGGCTCGATTTTGCCTCTCGCGGGAATAATCTCCCGACGCGAAGCCTCCTACGTAAAGGAAGTGCGGAACATGGCCGACAGCACTGAGCCCTTGCGCTCTGGGTCATTGGGCGCCGAAACACAGGGTAAGGCACCAGTGGGTCCGGCCCACCCGGACATTGTTCGATTGGTGGCCGACCATCACCAGACGCTCTATCGCTATGCCTATCGTCTGACTGGTTCGGTTCCCGATGCCGAGGATTTGACGCAACAAGTATTTCTGATTGCTCAACAAAAACTGGAACAGGTCCGCGACCTCGAAAGCGTCCGGGGCTGGCTGTTTACCGTTTTGAGGAATTGTTTTTTGAAAGGCATTCGGCAACGCCTGCCGATGCCGATGACGAATACGGAAATTGATATCAACCTGGTGCCCGACGAGGTCCTCGACGAACAGATCGACAGCGAACAACTGCAAGCGGCCATCAACACGTTGGCCGACGATTTCAAGATCGTGGTGTTGATGTTTTATTTCGAACACCACTCTTATCGCACGATTGCCGAGCTTCTGAAGGTTCCGCCGGGCACCGTCATGAGCCGGCTGGCGCGAGCCAAGGCCCACTTGCGGCGGATGCTGATCGAACGCACGGAGTATGTGGCACCTCGTCCAGACACAACGCGAGCGGTTCGAACTAACTGGGTGAAGATTCCATCCGGCGACGGTCATTAGGCGGTAACCGACGTCGGACAACTGGGGGGAAGGGATCACGATTATGGACCGTCGCACCATCGAGGGCCTCGAAGCCTGCCGCCCGGATTCTGACGATCTCCGTTCGCCCGAGCTGAGTGATGTGGCGCGTCGCGTTCAGCAGGATCCCGAGGCCAGAATCGCGTACGAGCGCGTTCAAGCTTGGGACGCATCGGTCAGCAACGCCCTGGAGCAGGTGCCAGTTCCGCCCGGTTTGGCGGAACGGATTTTGAGCCGCCTCGTGCCAGCCGATCTGCCTGCACAGCCCGATGCGGTTATCCCATCGATTCTCCCATTTGAGCAAACGGCCATTGAACAAAAAACCGCTGGCTGGTCGCGACTGAACCATTTCGGCTCGCGCAGGCAATGGCTCGCGGTCGGCTCGATGACAGCGGCCGGTCTGCTGGTAGCAGCATTTCTAAGCACCTGGCTGAGAACAGACGCTCCCCGCCCGCTGGAAATTCTTGCCGACGGCTGGCTACAGGGGCTTGCCGGTTCGTGGCAACCTGCAGAGCCGGCGCCTCGCGGGTTTGCGCTGCCATCTGGAGTTGCCGCCACGCCGATGGGCTGGCAGCAACTTAGCAATCCGCGCGGCGTTGCCTATAAGCTCTCCGACGGCAAAGCGGGCACTGCCACCTTGTTTGTCGTGCGGCTGTCCGTAGCTGGGTTACCTATCGCGCCGCCCCCCGTGCCGCAATCGACCACTGGTGGGAAAGCTGTCGCCTATTGGCAGAGCGGCTCGCTGGTGTATGTGCTGGTGATCGAAGGCAATGAGCGCAGCTATCGCAATTTTGTGAGTGTCTCGGCCACGCCGCTGGCCTGACGTCTTGCTCCCGGCTCATCTTGCTTGCATGCCGAGGAATTGCCCGCCGATAGCACGATTTGAAAAATCGTTTAATCCTGCGCCCCCGAGCGGGCCGAATCGGAGTATAGAGAGCCGCTGCGCCCCTTTCCCGTAGAAGGTGCTTCGGCTCGCCCTCAGACCCATTTCAGCCGCCCGGGCCCACGATTTCGGCCCAGTGTGCGGCATTGAGGAGACTCGCCGATGCTCCGTCTCTTGTGGACTTCGCTTTCGCTAGCGTTGCTGCTGTTCGTTGCCTGGCCGTGTGCCGCTCAGGACTCGGTGGACTTACGTCGAGATCAGGGACCGCGAGTCGCTCCGGCACCCGACACTTCGCTTAGTCCGGTCAGCGCGACTCCGGAAATGTGGTTCTACGAGCAGGAACGAAGCCGTTACGACAACCCGAAGCTGGCGATTCGCCATCGGGCCGAAGTTCGCGGCCAACAGCGACAAGACCGCCTGGCCGCGCTGAAATGGTTCGGCATTTCCAACTCGCGTCCGACGGTTTCCTCAACTCCCATGTACGGCGGCTATTCGGTCGGTTGGGGCTCCAACACCTACGGCCCGCTGCGCTGGCGAACTCCAAATATCCCGATCGTCGGATCGCGTCCAACGAACGGACTCTACTAGTGCCTGTTCCCGAAAGTTTCTTCCGCCGGTGTGCCACTGGCTCTGCCAGTGCTGGCCTTCAAAACACTGGCAAAGCCAGTGGCACGCACAGG
>JAYVCO010000392.1:0-10821 GCA_043749935.1 Planctomycetia bacterium | reverse complement strand
GTTTCGGCATTGCGCGAAATGAGCACCTGCTTCTTGCCTTCGTCGTAGACCGCCGAGACTTCGGGGCGAAAACCCCAAGCCAGTTTCCCCAGCGGGCCTTCGACCGAGATCTCTTGGCCCGCGACGCCAATCTTGACCCCGGCGGGAACGGCAATCGGTTGTTTACCAATACGGGACATAGGACTGTTACCTTCGCATCGCTCGCTTGAATGATTTTCCGCGTGTTCGCACTAACAACGCATCCGCGTACCCGCGGCAATTAACGCTTTCCGCGTACTCGCGGCAATAAAGTCTGCCGCGGCAATAAACTCCGCTACCACAATTCGCACAAAACTTCGCCACCCAGATTCCGCTGCCGAGCTTCGCGGTCGCTAATCACGCCGCGGCTAGTGCTGAGAATCGAAATCCCCAGGCCGTTGAGCACGGGTCGCAATCCATCGGCGCGCCGATACACGCGGCGGCCGGGCTTGCTGACGCGCTTGATGTGGCGAATCACGCGCTCGCCGTTGGGACCGTATTTCAATTCGATCTTCAACTCGGCCACCGGTTCGGCTTCCACTTCCTGCCAACTCCAAATGTAACCTTCGCGCTTGAGCACTTCGGCCAAGCCGCGCTTGACCTTCGACAGCGGCATGGTTACATGCGGTCGTTCGACGCGCACCGCGTTGCGGATACGGGTCAACATATCGGCGATGGGATCGGTCATCATGTTCGGTAGGGTCCCTTTTACCAGCTCGCCTTTTTGACGCCAGGAATCAGCCCTTCGTCGGCCAACTCGCGGAAGCAAATGCGACAGACTCCAAATTTACGATACACAGCCCGCGGTCGCCCACAGATCTTGCACCGCCGCACCAGCCGGGTGCTGAACTTCGGCTCACGCAGAGCCATGGCAATTTTCGATTTACTCGCCATGAAATTTCCTGTCCAAAAAACGTTTTCCAGCGTACACTTCGCGGCGCGATGACCTGAGGCTTAAGCCGCGCCCGACTTGCCACTCTTCTCTTCTTCAACCTTGAAAGGCATGCCAAACCCCCGCAACAGCTCGCGCGACTCTTCGTTGTCGTTGCCCGAAACCACCAGCGTGACATTCATCCCCTGTGGCCTGAGGAACTTATCCGGGTTGAGCTCCGGGAACACCAGTTGTTCCGACAGGCCCAGGCTGTAGTTGCCGTGGCCGTCGAAGGCATTGGGATTCAGGCCGCGAAAGTCGCGAACCCGCGGCAGCGCCAGCGAAATCAAACGATCCAGGAACTCATACATCCGCAGTCCGCGGAGCGTGACCTTGCAGCCGATCGGCAGGTCCTCGCGAAGGCGAAAATTGGCGATCGCCACTCGGCTTTTGGTCACCAGCGCCTTCTGGCCGCTAATCACGGCCAGGGCCGCGGTCGCGTCTTCCATGTGCTTCTTTTCCGTGATCGCGCTGCCAACTCCCATGCTGATCACGATCTTTTCCAGTCGCGGCAGGGCGTGCGGGTTGGAGCGGCCCAATTTCTTGGCCAGCGCCGGACGGATCTCTTTTTCGTAACGCTCCAAGAGCCGCGGCGTCACCGCCTCCACTTTCTCTTTCGGCGCTTCGGCGGTTTTGGATTTCTTGGCCATCATTGCATTCTGCCTGCTCTAACTCTTGCCACTCGGAATATAGGACTTGTGGGCTGGTTATTTGTTTTGGTGTCTATGCTTATTAGTGTGCGCTTATTCGTGTGCGTGGCTTATTTGTGTGCGTGCGCGGCTCGCGGCGGAGCGATCACGCCAATTGCCGACTTGCACTTCTTGCAGTATCGGTCCTTGGTGCCATCGGGCCGAAATCGGGCCCCGGTGCGGGTCGGCTTGCCGCAGGCCGTGCAGACCAATAGCACGTTGGACACGGAAATCGGCATTTCCTTCGACAGCCGGCCCCCTTGGACGTTCTTCTGGCTGCGCTTGATGTGGCGATATACCCGGTTCACGCCTTCAACCAGGACCTTGCTCTCCTCGGCCAGCACCTTGAGCACTTTGCCTCGGACCCGATCCTCGCCGGAAACCACTTCTACGATGTCATCCACTCGGATATGCATATCACACCACCTCGCTGGCGAGGCTCACGATTTTCATGAAATTTCGGTCACGTAACTCGCGGGCCACGGCGCCAAAAATGCGCGTCCCGCGAGGATTCTTGTCGTTGTCGATGATCACTATCGCGTTGTTGTCAAAGCGAACATAGCTGCCGTCGGCACGGCGCGTTGGCTTCTTGCAACGCACGATCACGCCACGCACCACGCTTTTCTTTTTGACTTCGCTGCCAGCGATCACGCTCTTCACGCTGCACACCACGACATCACCCAGTCCGGCGGTGCGGCGATGGGTGCCGCCGAGCACCTTGATACACATGACCTCCTTGGCCCCTGTGTTGTCGGCGACGTTCAACTTGGTCTGCATCTGGATCATGTTTCACACCTGGCTGACGACTTCAAATCTCGTTCTAACTGGATCCGAGCCTCGTGGCTCACGCGCAGTTTTTGCTCACACTTCGTCTTTGACCGCCGCACGCATGGCGGCGATGTCGACCAAACGACTCTTGGTCACGACTCGCACCAGCTCCCAACGCTTGGTCTTGCTGCGGGGCCGCGATTCGGAAATCTCGACGGTATCGCCAATGTGCGACTCTTCGGTTTCGTCGTGAACGTGGCAAACCGTCTTGCGACGCAAAATCTTGCCGTACTTGGGGTGCCGCACCAGCCGTGGAATCTCGACCCGGCGGGTCTTTGCCATCTTGTCACTGGTAACAACACCAACGGAAATGTTCTTGGGCATAGCTCGTCTTACTTCTGCTTGGCGGCCTTCGCCACCCGCTGGGTTTGGATCGTCTTGACGCGTGCGATCAAACGACGCTGTTTGCGCAGCTCGCTGGGAGCATCGAGCCGCTCGGTCTGCGCCTGGATTCGCATCCGGAACAGATTCTCGGCGGCTTCCTTGAGCGTGAGCACCAACTGCTCGTCGCTCATTTCCGATAATTCACTAGCTTTGGTCATAATTCATCGCTCGTCGGGCCGCAGTGCGCCAGCTCGAAGTGGCCGGCGGATCGATCCCGAATTGAATGTTCAACGTGTTGAGTGTCTTTAGTTGCCTTAGGCCGGACGTCGTTTGATGAATCGCACGCGCACGGGCATCTTGTGAGCCAGACGTGAGAAGCAGATGCGAGCCGCTTCTTCCGTCACGCCCGATATTTCGTACAACACCGTTCCTGGACGCACCACGGCCGCCCAAAATTCCGGCTCGCCCTTGCCCTTACCCATGCGGGTTTCCAAGGGAATCGAGGTTACGGATTTGTGCGGGAAGACCCGGATATACAACCGGCCTTCGTTGCGCAGGTACTGCGACGCGGCGACGCGGCCGGCCTCGATGGTTTGCGCACTGACCCAACCACCTTGCGTGGTCTGCAGCCCGAAATCACCGAACACGACGCGGTTGCCACGTGTGGCATTACCTTTTATACGTCCTCTTTGGCTTTTTCGGTGCTTGACCCTCTTGGGCATCAGCGCCATCGGTTTCGTCCTCGTGATACATGCCTTGGTTTACCCACACTTGGACACCGATGTGTCCTTGTGCCGTCATGGCTTCCGTGAAGCCGTAGTCGATCTTGGCCCGCAACGTCGAGAGTGGAATCGAACCGGCGTTCGACTTTTCGCGACGCGCCATTTCCGAACCGCCCAGGCGGCCAGCCAGTTGAATTTTGATGCCTTTGGCGCCTGCTTCCATCGTGGTTTCCATCGCGCGCTTCATGCAGCGCCGGAAACTGGCACGCTTAGCGAGCTGCTCGGCAATGTCTTCGGCCACCAGTTGGGCCTGAATTTCGGGTCGGGCAATTTCTTCGATCTTGATATTGATGCGGCGTCCGACCAGGTCCTGCAATTCGCCCTGAAGGCGCTCAACCTCTTGGCCCTTGCGACCAATGATGATGCCCGGGCGAGCCGTATGCAAAATCACTTTGACTTCGTCGCGCGTCCGCTCGATTTCGATTTTGGGAATACCCGCAAACCGGTATTTGTCTTTCACGAAGGTGCGAATCTTCAGATCCTCCAGGAGGAGGCTCGAAAACTCTTTCTTCGAGGCATACCAACGGCTCTTCCAGCCGATCATGATGCCCGTGCGAAAGCCGGTCGGATTAACTTTTTGACCCATAAGATTCTTTCTGAATTCCGCTGACTGCTTCTCGTTTAGATCGTGTCAACCGAAACATGAATGTGCGCCATGCGCTTCTTGATCATAAAGGCCATTCCGCGGGCTCGGGGGCGAACTCGCTTGAACATCGGCCCCTCGTCGACCCTCGCGTCGACCACGACCAGGTCGGCGACCGACGGAGCTCGACGATCCTCGGCGTTCCCCAGCGCGCTTTTGAGCACTTTCTCCAACAATCGCGCGCCGCGCTGCGGCTGATACCGCAACAGGTCGAGCGCCTCGTCGGCATGCTTGCCGCGAATCAAATCGGCCAGCGGCCGCACTTTGCGGGCACTGATGCGGGCGTATTTGTGAACGGCTTGATAAGCCATGATTGTTTCCTTTGGATTCGCCAGTCCGGCGCCTACTTCTTGTTGCCTCGGCCGCCGTGACCCCGGAAAGTCCGCGTCGGTGAAAACTCGCCGAGCTTATGACCAACCATGTCCTCGGTGACAAACACTTTAATGTGAATCTTGCCGTTATGAACCATGAACGTGTGGCCCACAAACTCCGGCACGATCGTGCAGGACCGGGCCCACGTCTTGATCGGCTCTTTGATCCCTTGGTTGGCCAAACGCTCCACCTTGAGGAACAGCTTTGGGTTAACAAAGGGGCCTTTTTTGAGTGATCTTCCCATCTGAAGTTATGCCTGTCGTTGGCGTCCGTTAGTGTTTTGGTGTCGGGCCGCTGGCCCCGAAAATGCCTGCTCTTCGATTCTCAAGTTACTTGATCTTCAATTGGCCATAACGGCGCGAACGACGACGGCGAATGATCGCCGCGTTCGACGGCTTGCGACGCTTACGGGTGCCACCACCCTTCGAGCTCTTGCCCTCAGGGCTCACCGGATGACGACCGCCCTTGGTGCGGCCCTCACCACCGCCGTGCGGATGGTCGATCGGGTTCATCGCGGTGCCGCGCACGTGAGGGCGAATGCCCAACCAACGATTGCGACCCGCCTTGCCAATTACCACCGCGTCGTGATCGGAGTTACCGATCGAACCGACCGTGGCTCGACAGGCCGCCGGAACACGGCGAATTTCACCACTCGGCAAATTGATCTGCGCCCAGTCCGCCTCGCGGGCAGCCAGCGTGGCGCTGACTCCGGCCGAACGGCACAACCGGCCGCCGCGGCCAGGTTGCAATTCAATATTGTGGATCGCCATGCCCAAAGGGATATTCCTCAACGGCAGACAATTGCCCACGGCCGGAGGTGCGTCGGGTCCACTGACGACCTGGTCGCCAGCCTGCAATCCCTGGGGGGCCAAGATGTAACGCTTCTCGCCGTCCACGTAGTGCAGCAGAGCAATCCGGGCACTGCGGTTCGGATCGTACTGCACGCTATCGACCTTGGCTGGCACTCCGTCCTTGTTGCGACGAAAGTCGATCAGACGGTACTGCCGCTTGTGACCGCCGCCCCGATGACGCGACGTGATTCGGCCTTGATTGTTGCGGCCGCCGGTCTTCTTCTTAGGAACGAGCAAGCCCTTTTCGGCCGTCGCGCCCTTGGTCAGTTCAGCAAAATCGCTGACCGTCGCGCCGCGGCGTCCGGGAGTCACAGGTTTGTATCGTCGTATACCCATATCGTTTCTCTTTCAACTCTCGTCCCGAATGGCAACTCTCAGCTAGCCGTCAGCACCAGTCGCCCTGGCAAACTCCACCACTAAAAGAAGTCGATGCGATTCTCTGGATGAAGTTTCACGATCGCCTTCTTCCAGTCCTTGGTATATCCACTGGAAAAGCGCGTGCGGCGGGGCTTGCCCTTGCGATTCTGAGTATGCACCCGCAGCACTTTTACATTGAACAACTCTTCCACGGCCCGACGGACATCGTCTTTGGTCGCCTGGCGATTAACCTCGAAGGCGTAGGCGTTATACCGCGTCGAACGGTGCATTCCCTTTTCGGTCACGAGCGGACGCAACACGATCTGGTGCGGCTCGAGCACAATCTTCGGTTGATTAATGATTTCGGTGGCCATCGACAGTTATTCCTTTCCCACTCTCTCGCTCGGCGAAGACAAGCAGGCTAGCTTTCTCGCTTGTTGGCACGCGCTCGCACGGCGTCGAGCGCCGCTTTGGTCATCAACACACGCCGGGGCTGCAATAGATTCAAGGCATTCAAGCCGGAAACCGGCGAAACCGTGACCTGGTCAATATTGCGAGCGCTCTTGTAAACGTTCAGATCATGCTCGGCAGTCGCCACCAACAAGCTGGAGCGATCGAGCTTCAAGGCCTTGAGGATGGCGGCCATATCCTTGGTCTTGGGCGCGTCGAACGCCAATTCGTCGATCACGACGATTTCGGCATCGCGAATCTTCGAGGCCAGCGCCATCCGCGTGGCCAATTGCACGGCCTTCCTCGGCAGACGGTAGGTCCAATCGCGCGTATCCTTGGCAAAAATATGTCCGCCGCCACGACGAATACCGCTGCGCCGCGAACCGGCCCGGGCATTGCCCGTGCCCTTTTGGCGATACATTTTCTTGGTCGAACCTGCCACCTCAGCGCGAGTCTTGGTTTTGGCCGTGCCGAGCCGCAGATTCGACTGATACATCACCACGGCATCGTGCAACAATTGCTTGTTGATGCGCGGCGCCAGCTCGGTGGGGTCAATTTCGTATTTGCCCACTTCAGCGCCGGCTCGGTTATAAACAGTCAGGCTTGCCATCGCTCGATACTTTCCATGCGGGGCCCAAAAAAGCCAGACCCGGCAGCATTGAACCTTAAAGTTTGTTCGTTTCCTTGATCATCACATAGCCGCCGTTCGGCCCGGGCACCGCGCCGTAGACCAACAGCAGATTATTCTCGACGTCGATCCGCACGAGCTTCAGATTGCGCATCGTGCTCCGCTCATTGCCATACTGGCCCGCCATGCGGCGGCCCTTGGGCACGTGTCCGGGGAACTGGCTCTGACCGATGGAGCCCGCATGACGGTGAACTTTCTTCACACCGTGGGTCGCGCGCTGGCCATGAAAGTTATGACGCACCATGACGCCGGTCATACCGCGGCCTTTGGTGGTACCGACGATGTCGACCCGCTTGACCTCGCCGAAATGGCTGACGTCGATCTGCTGACCGACGGTAACGCCCTCGAAGGAACCGCGGAATTCACGAACATATCGCTGCGGTTCGCAGCCAGCCTTGGAGACCGGCTCAATGCCGGTTTTCGCTCGAGATTTCGAGCGTTTGCTGTCGAGCTTGGCAACATGACCACGTTGACTGCGACTGGCCAGGCGGCGGGGCTTGTCTGCAAACCCCAACTGCACCGCTTCGTATCCGTCACGCTCTTTCGTACGCAACTGCAAGACGTGGCAGGGACCGGCTTCAATTACCGTCACCGGCACCGCGTTGCCGCTCTCGTCAAAAATTTGCGTCATCCCGACCTTGCGGCCGAGCAATCCAATAGCCATCGCATGTTTCCTGTAGTCTGTTGCCCGAGGGAACACGAAGCACCTGGCCTCGCTTTACCCGCGTAGCTTCCAGTGCATAGGAGGTCCAAAAACTTTCGTATAGCGTCTTTTTTACAGCGTGATTTATGTACGGCGTCTAGTGTCGACTCGAAGCCTTGATTTTGATGTCCACGCCGGCCGGAAGGCTCAGCTTGTTCAAAGCCTCGATCGTCTTGGCCGTGGCCTGGACGATGTCGATCAGCCGCTTGTGCGTGCGAATTTCAAATTGCTGGCGAGCCTTCTTGTCGACATGGGGGCTCGACTGCACCGTATAACGCTCGATGCGCGTCGGCAGCGGAATCGGCCCGTGAACTTCCGAGTTGGTCCGTTTGGCCGTATCGACGATTTCGGCGGCGCTTTGATCCAACACCGAGTGGTCGTACGCTTCCATCCGGATGCGAATGATTTCTTGAGAATGACCCGACACGAACTGCTCCCGTCCCTCGTCAAAGTTGCTTGACGAACTACTTTAGACCGCCGTTCCGAACAATGGGGAAACCACGAATGTTAAGTCTTTTGGCTGTGAGTGTCAACGCCCTCTCCTGGTAAAATCCCGAGCCAGGCACTTAACCTCTCTCGACTAGCCGGTTGCCCGAGAAACCTGTTGGATTGGGCAGAATTTTCCGTGCCGATACGCTCGTTTCGCAGGCCCCTTGAGGTTCCGGAGCTCTTGAAATTACATGAAACCTTCGGCGACCTCCGGAGGAGCGGGGCCATAAGCCGCTGGTTCCATCGAGCACGTCGCCCGGCCCTGGCTCAGCCCTCGCATGGCGCTGGAATAGCCGAACAGGTTGGCCAGCGGAGCCTCGGCCTGAAGGACCGCCAGTCGGCCGCGATGCACCGTATCGGTGATAATGGCCCGCCGCTGCTGCAAATCGCTGATAAAATCGCCTAAATTCTCTTCCGGCGTGGTGATTTGCAACCGCATGATGGGCTCGAGCAACACGGATCCGGCCGCTTGCAGACCTTTGTTCAGGGCGTCGCTGGCGGCGTATCTGAACGCGATCTCGTTCGACTCTGTTTCGTGAACCTGGCCGCCAAGCACCGTGATTTTGACGCGCATCAATGGGCAGCCCAGCAATCCGCCGCCGTGCCCCTGCTCGGTGAGTCCATCGATCACGATCGACAGATAAGGCTCGGGCAACACGTCGGCACCGCCGGGCACAACCACGATGCCGGGTCCCCCTTGGGCGTACGGTTCGATGCGGATCCGGACTTCGGCAAACAGCGACTGGCCTCCCTGCTGGCGATGGCACTCGCCGACGACTTCGGCGGGCCGATCGACTGTTTCGCGATAGCTGACGCGCGGCTTGTGCACGCGGACGTTCAGATTGTAATCGCTCAGCAAGCGATGCTGGATGACCTCGAGGTGCAACTCGCCCATGCCGCTAATCAGCGTCTGACCGGTCTCCTCGTTTTCTTGCGAGCGAAACGTGGGATCCTGGCGCTTGAGCATCTCCAAGGCTTCGGCCAACTTTTTCCGTTCGGTGGAGCTCTCTGGCTCGATGGCCATCGAGATCACGGTTTCGGGAAACTCGATGGTTTCGAGCAAGATCGGATGCTGCGTATCGCACAACGTGTCGCCAGTAATCGAGCTTCGCAGGCCAATGATGCCGATGATATCGCCCGCGGTGACCACCGGCACTTGTTCGCGACGGTCCGCCTGAATGTGCCACAATTGCGGGACGTTTTCCTTCTTGTCCTTGCCGGGGTTCAGAACGCGCGAGTTGGCTTTCAGTTCGCCTGAATAAACACGGACGTAGTGCAAATCGCCGTGCTTGTCCGCGTCGATCTTGAATACCAAACCGCAAAACGGCTCGTCAGCGGAGGGCTTGCGAATCTCCTTGACGTCGCGCCGCTTGGGATTGACGCCCTCTACCGGTGGCTTGTCGGCCGGACTGGGCAGGAAATAAGTGACCGCGTCCAACAGCGGTTGAATGCCAATATGATCGAGCGCCGAGCCACACAGCACCGGCACGATCAGGCGGTGCAGCGTCGCCTCGCGCAACACCTGGCGGATCAGTGCCGGCGGAACCGGGGCCTTTTCCAGCACCAACTCGGCCAGTTCGTTGCTGAACTCAAACAGCCTCTCCAGCATTTCACCATGCCAAAGATCGGCGAGGTCTTCGAGGTCTGTGGGAATCGGGTTTCGCTGGATCTCTTTGCCCAGGCTTTCGGGCGCGAATGTCAAGTACTGCATCTCAACCAGGTCGATCACGCCGCGAAATGCCTCCTTCACGTGCGGCGGGCCGGCGCCGGCAGGCACTTGGATCGCGACGGGATTGGCTTCCAGCCGATCGCGAATCTCATTGAACGTGCCGTCGAAATCGGCCCCTTCGCGGTCCATCTTGTTGATGAAGGCGATCCGCGGCACACCGTATTTGTCGGCCTGCCGCCACACCGTTTCGCTCTGTGCTTCCACCCCTTCGCGAGCGCTGAACACGACCACGCCACCATCCAAGACCCGCAGCGAACGCTCGACCTCGGCCGTGAAGTCGACGTGGCCGGGCGTGTCGATCAGATTGACCGTGCAATCGAGCCAGGGAAACGTGACGCACGCGGCTCGAATTGTGATGCCGCGCTGTTGCTCCTCGGGATCAAAGTCGGTAATGGTCGTGCCCTTGTCGACTTCGCCCATCCGATGGCTGGCGCCGCTGTAATACAGCATCCGCTCGGTCACAGTGGTCTTGCCGGCATCGATATGGGCAATGATACCGATGTTACGCAACTGTTCGAGTTTTCGTGCCATGGAAAGACTACTTTGATCGCGAGGCTAATTGGCCGCCGCATGAAGGGCGAAACGGTAAAAATTGCCATTTTTCCAGTCAAGCCTGGCAAGGCTCGTTTATTCTTGCCGACCGGTCCGCGCATAGCAACGCCGCGTGGAAAAGGGAGTTTCCGACGCGGCGTGTTTGTTGTGCTGCTTGCTACCAGGCGAAATGCGCGAAGGCCTTATTGGCGTCGGCCATCCGGTGCACGTTATCGCGACGCGACATAGCGACGCCTTCTTTCTTATAGGCGGCGATCAGCTCTTCGGCCAACTTTTCGTGGGTCGCACGGCCCTTGCGCTCGCGAACCGCCATCAAGATCCAACGAATGGCCAGCGACTGTTGCCGCGGGCGATTCACCTGCATTGGCACCTGATAGGCCGCACCGCCGACGCGCTTCGAGCGGACCTCGATCGC
>JAYVCO010000391.1:0-3006 GCA_043749935.1 Planctomycetia bacterium | reverse complement strand
TCGATCGAGGTCGCGTTTCTCACCGGCTTGATGGCCGAGGAGATGGGGCTCGACGGCCGGCTGGCTCGGCGCTGCGGCTTGCTGCACGATATCGGCAAGGCCGCCGACCACGAAGCCGAGGGAGGCCATCCCAAGATCGGTGCTGAATTGCTCAAACGTTATGGCGAAGGACCGGAAGTCGTCCATGCGGCACTGGGCCACCACGACGACATTCGCGTGGACCATCCCTACACCGTGCTGGTCGCCGCGGCCGATGCCTGTAGTGCTTCGCGACCCGGTGCACGGCGTGAAACGCTGGAACGCTATATCAAACGGATGGAAGAGCTCGAGCGCATCGCGACGGGCTTCGAAGGCGTCGACCAGGCCTTTGCCATCCAAGCCGGCCGCGAATTGCGCGTGCTGGTCAACGCCAAAGAGACCACCGACGCCTCGGCCGCCAAGATTTGCCGCGACATCGCCAAAGCCTTCGAGGAACAATTGACTTACCCTGGCGAAATCAAGGTCACGGTGTTGCGCGAGACTAGAATCACGGAACTTGCCAAATAGCCTCCGCTCGTTTTTACGTCGAGCAACATCGATAACTGATCTTACCGAGAAAGAAGCGTGATCTAGTGCGGTTGTTGTTGATCGGAGACATCGTCGGCAAGCCAGGGCGCCAGATCGTCGCTCGGGCAGTGCGCGGCCTGGTGCAATCCGAGCAGATCGACCTGGTCGTGGCCAATGCCGAAAACTGCGCCGGCGGATCGGGGCTCACGCCGGCCAACTACCAGGAATTGATCGGCGCCGGCGTCGATTGCATTACGTTGGGCGACCACATCTATCGCCGCCGCGAAATCGCCAGCGTACTCGAGAAAGAACCCAACATCGTCAAGCCGGGCAATTTTCCGCCCACGGCGCCCGGCCATGAATTTGCGATCGTGCGCGCCCGCAACGGCGTGTCGGTCGCCGTCTTCAGCTTGCTGGGGCGCGTGTTCATGCGACCGGTCGATTGTCCTTGGGCGGCCGCCGATCGAATTTTAGCCGCCTTGCCGGCCGACATCAAAGTCATTCTGCTCGACTTCCATGCCGAAGCTACCAGCGACAAGCAACTGATGGGCCGCTATCTGGATGGCCGGGTCAGCGCCGTACTGGGTACGCACACGCACGTACCCACCGCCGACGAACGGATTTTGCCGGGCGGCACCGCGTTTCAGTGCGACGTGGGGATGACCGGTCCTTATGACAGCATCCTCGGACGCCGGGTCGATCGCGTGCTGGAGTCGACGTTAACGTTTAACCCGACGCACTTTGAGGTCGCTTCCGACGACGTTCGCCTGGCGGGCACTCTGGTCGACGTCGACCCAGAGACGGGCCGCGCCACGGCCGTTCGCCGCTTATCGATCGTGCAGAGCGAGGCCGACCGGCTGGCCAGCCTGGTCGAAGGGCCCGCGCGACGCGTGGTTTTGTAAAAGCTGCTAAACTGCCCTTTTCCAGCACCTAAGCGGTCTTGCAGGCCCCCGGGCGGATCGCTATGCTCCGCATCCTTTCGTGGTTATCGCGTGATTTTAGCTACGGGTACCAATTCGGCCGGACTCTCCCGCCGCTCACGTTTCTTTGCGGCGATCGTGGGATTTGGTCTGCTGGCGATTCTACTGCTGGCAAGCCAATTGCAGGCCGATCCGCGTGGCATGGGAACACACGAACAACTCGGTTTGCCTCGCTGTACGTTTTTGGCATGGTTCGGAAAGCGCTGTCCCGCTTGCGGAATGACGACGGCCTGGACTCACTTAGCCCAGGGCCGGCCCGTTGAAGCAATGCGGACGCACGCGACCGGGACGCTGCTGGCGATTGCCACTTTGGTGGCGGCCGGTTTTGCGCTGGCTATGGGTGTTTTTGGAAAACGATTGGCGTGGCAACCGGGCGAGACCACGATCGCGGGACTTGCCGTGGTCATGGTGGCTTTGATTTTGTGTGAGTGGACCTGGCGCCTATGGACAGGCTGAGCCGGGTGGCCCAGACGACTTGTCGTCTGGGTTGCGAAGCAACAAGAGGTCAGCTTTTTTGAATGGGCCGCCTCTTGTCCCTACGGGACCCAGACAACCGGGTTGTCTGGGTCACCCCAAAAAATACGGATGAGATTCAACGCTGGGTGGCCCAGACGACTTGTCGTCTGGGTTGCGAAGCAACAAGAGGCCCATTCCTCCGCGTTGCCTGAAAACTAACGACGACAAATCGAGGAAAAAAGCGATGGATCGCTTGCGAACTCAGAGAGCCTGTCTGCTCGCGGCTATGGTCTCGGTGGGTCTTGGGCTCTTCGTTGCCAGCGGTTGCAGCCTGATGGCCACGGCCATGTATATCGTGCAGGGCACCAATACCCACGCCGACTTCGACGGACTCAAGGGCAAACGCGTGGCGGTCGTCTGTCGCCCGGTCACTTCGTTGCACTTCCGCGATTCAAGCGTCTCGCGCGATCTGGCCAAGCAGGTCGGGCTGCTGTTGGAAAAGCACGTCTCCAAAATCAAGATCGTCGATCAGCGCGACGTATTCGAATGGGCCGACGAAAATAATTGGGAAGAATACGTTCAGATCGGCAAGGCGGTCGGCGCCGAAATGGTCATAGGCATCGACCTCGAAGAGTTCAGCCTGTACCAGGGCCAAACCTTGTACCAGGGCAAAGCCAATCTGAAAGTCCTGGTCTACGACGTGGCACAGGGCAAAGAGCCGGTCTTCGAACGCAACCTGCCGCAGTCGATCTATCCGCCGAACTCGGCCATTCCCTCGGGCGAAAAGCCCGAACCTGAATTTCGCCGGCAGTTCGTCAACAAGCTGGCCCAGTTGATCTCGCGTTACTTCTACGACCACGACGCCACGGTCGACTTCGCCAGCGACAGCACGGCGCTGAATTGATCGAAGTAGGTCACGCACTCCGTGCGTGACACAAGGTGTTGGCGGGTGCCTTAAATCAAGCAGTAGGCTGGCTATGGATAGCGATTGTCACGCACGGGGTGCGTTACCTACTCGGCTACT
>JAYVCO010000390.1:0-3907 GCA_043749935.1 Planctomycetia bacterium | reverse complement strand
CAAACAGCCCCAATCACAAATGATTGCGACGACAATGTTGCAGCAGCGGCAATTCATGGCATGTTTCCCAGAAATGCGATCGATCGGCAGGTCAGCAAGCCGAGCAGAACAGTGGCAGGCGATTTCGAGCAAGCGGACAGGCGTTATTCGCACGCTCTTAAGCAGTTTAGCATGGTCGCAGCGTGCATTCCATGTTCTCAAGGAATCGTTGTGCGGCCGATTGAGCCCCCGTTATAATGGGCAAGCCCGCAGCCAAGAGAACTGTTGGCACCCTCCCAGCTATTCTCATTCAAGACATTTCGCCACGAGGAGCCGAGCCATTAGCCTTTCATCCAGCCGTACCCGCCGCGAATTCCTGCAAACGTCCTTGGCCGCGGCCCTGGTTTCGGGCGGGCTGGCTTGCCGCGCGACACGCGCCGCCGATGCGCCAGCTCGTCGCCTCAAGAAGGCGGTGAAGTACGGCATGATTCGCGTGCCGGGCGCTTCGATCGAAGACAGATTCAACCTGATCAAGTCGCTTGGATTCGAGGGCGTTGAGTTTGACAGCCCCAGCGACGTGAATCGCGACGAGGCGGCGCAAGCTCGCGACAAGACCGGCATCAAGATTCATGGCGTCATCGACAGCGTGCATTGGAAAATCCGCCTCTCCGATCCCGACGCGGCAGTTCGCGCACAAGGCGTCGCTGCCCTGCGCACGGCCATTGAGGACGCGAAGTTTTATGGTGCCGACACCGTGTTGTTGGTGCCCGGCAAAGTCAGCAATCCGGAAACCGAAAACTTCGAGCAGTGTTACGCTCGCTCGCAGGAAGAGATTCGCAAGGTGATTCCGCAGGCGAGCGATGCCGGCGTGAAGATTGCCATTGAAGTCGTGTGGAACGATTTCATAACCAAGCCCGAACAGTTAGTGCAGTACGTCGATGATTTCAAAACGCCGGCGGTGGGCGCCTATTTCGACGTCAGCAACATGCTCAAGTACGGCGTACCGCCGGCGACTTGGATTCGCCAACTCGGCAAGCGTATGCTGAAGTTCGATTTCAAGGGTTATAGCCACGCCAACAAATGGGTGGCGATCGGCGAAGGCGACGAGGACTGGCCCGAGGTGCTCAAGGCGCTCGACGAGGTGGGATACCGCGGTTGGGCCACCTCGGAAGTAGCCGGCGGAGGCGAAAAAGAATTGCGCGAAATCGCCCAGCGGATGAACCGCGTGCTCGGCCTGTCTTAAGGGATTCAATGAGGCGAGCCGTCGTCACGATTGCCTGCGGCGAATTCTTCGAGCGCTTGGCCGCCATTACGCATCCCACTTTGCGCGCATACGCCGACAAGCTCGGCGCCGACTTCATCGTGTGGGACAATTACCGCGGGCACACGATTCCAAACTACCAGAAGCTCGAGCTGGCCAGACTCCTCGACCAATACGATCGGATACTGTTTCTCGACACCGACGTGTTGGTGCGCGACGACGCGCCCGACATTTTCGAGCTGGTGCCCGAAGACCAGGTGGGGATGCTCGAGGAAAGCCTGTATTGCGACCGGACGATCGACGTCATTCAGTACATGATTGGCGTGGGCTACGACGCGCGGCAATGGGATCGGAAATACTACAATACCGGAGTCTTGGTGCTGTCGCAGCGACACAAGAATCTTTTCGCGCAACCCGCGGTCGAGTTGAATCACTTGGGCGAGCAAACCTACGTGAACCTGATGATCTCGCGCACCCAGACAAAGGTGTTTCCGCTCCCTTATCGATTCAATCGCATGTATTTCATGGATTGGCTCTATGGAGAAGATCGGTGCGACGCGTACTTCATTCACTACGCGGGCGTCAACTTATTGGCCTCCGAATCCGAATATCTGCAACTCGTGGCCGGCGACAGGGCCGCTTGGGAACGAACCAGGCCCCATTATCGATTCGGCAAGCACATTGCCTTCGTGGTGGAAGGGGGCCTGGCCGAGCACATCGCCGCGGAACCGCTGATTCGCTACGCGCGCGACCTGGTTTATCCGGGCGACCAATTAATCGTCGTCTCCACTCGGCCCGAGCTGCTCTCCCATCTCCAACTGCCCGTTTATGCCAAGCTGGACCACGCTCCCGAGGCGAATCGCTATCAACCGCATTACACCGCGACCAACACGACGCATCGCGAGTCACAATGCATGGACGTAGAGCGAGTTCATCCGGTCAACTTCGCATCGCTCAATGCATTGGGGGTGGAGCTGCCAGTTGCGTCGAAAAGACCCCAACTTCCGCTGCACCCCGCCGCACTGGCCGCAGTTGAAGAGAAAGTGCGCCCGAGCGACCTAAAGTCGCTGGTGCTGTTGCATCCGGGCAGAACTTCCGCCGCGACACCGATTTCTCCTGACGTTTGGCGACGCTACGTGGAATCGCTGAACCTAAACGGTTATCGTGTGGCCCTGATCGGCAGCCGATTCGACACGGATCAAAAGGTCGTCGAGCTCGACGCGTCCGGCAGTTTGGACTTGATCGACCGACTGTCGGTGCCAGAGCTCATCGCGCTCGTCTCGCAGGCTCGAGCCCTGATCTCGACCGACTCGGGTCCGCTGCACATTGCGGGAGCATTCGACAATTGGATCGGACTGCTCGTGCCGACAAAACATCCCGAGCATCTGCTCCACTGGCGAAACGGCTCACAGTTTTGGAAAGCCGCGACTCTCGAACGACGGCCGCTCTACGACGACCGCTATCGGCCGAGTGGCGCTGGCCTCGAAAGCTGTACGCCGGAGCGACTGAAAGAATGTCTGCCCGCGCCGCAGTTATTATTGCAGTTCGTTCAACAGGCGTTCGCCAATCGCGATTAAGACGCTTCATTCGATAGCAACCGTCGGGTGGCCGGGTCTTGGTGGTAATACTCGCATAAAAGTTCGTAGAGCCGGGGATGCTCGGAGTGCACTCGCACCGGGCAATCGAAAAAGCATTCTGTCGAGACCGCAAAAAACTCGCCTTCGCTGCTGGCGCCGTAAGGATCGAGCAGCGTCTCGCGGCCCTCGCGAGCATCAGTGCGCAACTGTTCGTATTCGGCGGTCATCACCTCGTGCCAGCGGCGACGCTGAGCGGGATCGGCCAAGGGTGGAGTGCCGTTGACGCTGCGGTCGAGCATGTCGAGTTGGTGAGCGAATTCGTGCCACACGAGATTTTCTCCCTCGCCCGGATTTCTGGCATCGCGCAGCACATCGTCCCACGACAAGATCACGGGCCCACGGTACCACGATTCGCCCAGCCGAGCCGATTCGCCAGTAATCGACCAGCCCTCGTACTGACGTTCAACAGGAACTGCATATCCAGCGGGATAAACCAGAATGGAAAGCAGATGGCGAAACGGATCGTCGTCGAAACCGAGCGTCATCAGGCAAGCGTGCGCTGCGATCGTGACCTTCATCTCATCGGTCACCTCCAGTCCCGCGCAACCTTCCCAGTTCTTCTCCGCGATGAAGACCTGCGCTTCGTCGCGCAACCGGGCTTTTTCATCCCGTGAAAGGTAGCCGTACGGAATAACGTTATCGGCCAAGATTCTCAGCCATTCATTCTTGAACGGCGCGGCGAGAATCTTTCGTCGTCGACGTTTGCGCAGCCAGGACAAGAACATGAATCAAGAAAGCCGGATTGAGTGAAATGTGCCGGCCGCTCGGCTACCGGACTTCGTGCCCGGGCTCATGCAAGCAGTCACTAGAACTCTAGCGCCAAGTCCAACCTATTGCCGATTGATAAGCCTACAAAGTCCATCCGGCCCTGTAGGGGCGCTTGATGAATTGCGCGGCATCGGAACAATTAGTTGCTTCGAGCGATTCAGGATTCCACAGAAGCTTTTGGCCCCCCGCGCGATACGACACGTTGCCCAGCAGAACTGCTTCGGCGAGTGCGCCGGAGTAGTCGAAGTTGCACGTGGTCGGC
>JAYVCO010000389.1:0-6881 GCA_043749935.1 Planctomycetia bacterium | reverse complement strand
GGGGAGCGATCAAAGGAAAATGTAACCTTCTTCGCCGTGCTGTGTCAGGTCCAGTCCTTGGAGTTCCGCCTGGGTGGCGACCCGCAAGCCCATGGTAGCATCGAGCACCTTGAGCAGCACGAAGGTGGCAACCGCGGCAAAAACCCAAGTAATTCCCACCGCCACGAGCTGGCCGGTGAGCAATGAGCCCCCTTCGACCAATCCGAGCGGCTCCCCGCCATTCAGGTCTTGAACGGCCCGCGTGGCGAACACGCCGGTCAGGACCGCTCCCAGTGTTCCGCCGACGCCGTGGACGCCGAAAGCATCGAGCGAGTCGTCGTAACCGAAACTCGCTTTGAGGCTCGTGCAAGCAAAATAGCAGACCGCTCCCGCGGCTGCCCCGATCGCCAGCGCAGGCATGGCCACGACATAGCCCGAGGCGGGCGTAATCGCCACCAAACCGGCCACCACGCCGGAGCAGGCGCCAAGAACCGTGGGCTTGCCGCGCATGATCCATTCCAGGCCAGCCCAGGTCAGACCGCCGGCGGCCGCCGAAAAATGCGTGGCCACAAATGCGCTTGCCGCGACGCCGTCGGCCGCCAAGGCACTGCCCGCGTTAAAGCCGAACCAGCCGACCCACAACAGCGCGGCGCCGAGCGCCGTGTAGGTGAGGTTGTGCGGGGGCATTGGCTCGGTGCCGTATCCCAGCCGCTTGCCGATCAACAAGGCACAGATCAGCGCCGATACGCCGGAGCTGATGTGTACCACGGTTCCGCCCGCAAAATCCAAGGCTCCGCCCATCGCATATTGCTTGGCGTGGTCGCTGCCGTAGGCCAGGACTCCGCCGCCCCACACCCAATGGCACAACGGGCAATAAACCAGCGTGCCCCAGAGCGTCATGAAAACGACCATCGTGCTGAACTTCATCCGTTCGGCAAACGCTCCACAGATGAGCGCCGGAGTGATAATGAAAAACATGCCTTGAAAGAGCATGTGCGTCAGCATCGGTATGTTGTAGAGCTTGCTCTGCGGAATCTCCGGCTTGCCGTCGACCCATTCGGCTTGCACGCCTTTCATGAACAGATGATCGGAATTTCCGATCCAGGCTTCGGTGCCGCCGAACGACAAAGAATAGCCCCACAAAGCCCAAATGACCGTCATCAGGCCCATCAAGAAGATGCATTGCATGACGACGCTCAGCACGTTCTTCTTGCGCACCAATCCGCCATAGAACATCGCGAGCCCGGGGGCGGTCATCATCAGCACCAAGGCCGACGACGTCAGCACCCAAGCGTTATCCGCCCGATCCAGCGGTTTTGGCGCTGGAGCCGCGGCCGGTGCCGCGCTTGCCGCCTCCGCCGGAGGATCATCCGCCCGAGCCGAGCTCAAAGAAGTCGCAAAAACCGCCCATGCGCATACCGCTACCGCCAACAATTTTATTGCACCCATCAGTGGTTCTCCCCTCGAGGATGAGCCTCAAAGAATCCGCCTGGAACCGAGTTGGTCCGCCACGACCAACCAAATCGCTTGAAAGCACTCGAATGGGGACGCCCCAAACTGAACAACCGCCAGCGCTTTCAAGTGGATCAGACTAGCGATGGCCGTCCGGAGAGTAAAGTGGTCGGCGCTCGGTTTTTAGCAAGGCGTCCGGTTCGGCCGGGCACTCGAGAGCCGGCGCATTGTCGTTCGCCGAGCGCCGAAGCGCTGAGTGCCTGCCTCACGCCGTAGGCTTCTGCCAAGGCTCCTCTGCACAACCAGCCGCATGATTGACCGCGCGGGCCAGCACGAACAGCAAATCGCTCAGTCGGTTCAAATAAATCATCAAATCTCCAGAAATCGGCTCGGCCGACCCGCGCATCAGGTTGACCAGCCGTCGCTCCGCTCGCCGGCAGACCGTTCGCGCCAGGTGCAACTGTGCAGCCCCGGGCGTGCCGCCAGGCAGAATAAACTGCTTGAGCGGCTGCAAGCCCTGTTCGTATCGATCGATCGCGGTTTCGAGCGTCACGATTTGCGGCGGACCGATCATCAGAGTTTGGTGCGCCGCCGGGTCGGGCGTGGCCAGTTGAGCACCGAGGGCAAACAGCTCGTTTTGGATCCGGCCCAGCAGGCGGTCGATTTCGTCGTCCAAACCTTGCGTGCGGGCCACGCCCAACACGCTGTTGAGCTCATCGACCGTTCCGTAGGCTTCGATTCGCGGCGCGTCCTTGCTGATGCGAGGTCCGCCGAACAAACCCGTGTCGCCGGGATCGCCGGTTTTGGTATAAATCTTCATGTCCGCGATCAATTCCTATATGAAAAGTCCCGGTGATACGCGGGCAGGCTGAGCCCGTGCCAGACTGTTATAATAACGCAAAGCTCCTCGGCAGACCGTATTGCGAGTTTGAAGAACAAAAAATTCAGGAGTCCCTTGTGGCCATTCGATCTCATGCCCTCGTGCCGTGCTTTTTTCTTGCGCTGAGCCTAGTTGCTGCCACGTTGCCGGCCGCTGAATCGATCGAAGGCCAGCATCTGGCGAACGTGCGACAACTGACTTCCGGGTTCGTCAAAGCGGGCGAAGGCTATTTTTCGCCGGATGGCCGCACGATCATCTATCAGGCTGTGCCGCAAGACTACCCGTTCTACCAGATTTACAAGCAGCCTTTGGCCGGCGGCAAACCCCAAATGATTAGCACAGGCCGGGGCCGGACGACGTGCAGCTATTTCTCGCCCGATGGAAAGCACCTGATTTTCGCTTCGAGCCATCTCGATCCGGAAATGACGCGCACCGAAGCCCAGGAGCGGCAAAGGCAGGCCGACGACGCCAAGAGCGGCACGCGCCGGCGCTATCAGTGGGATTTCGATCCTTACTCCGACATCTTCGAGGCCGATCTCGACGGCAAGAACCTACGGCAACTAACCAACACCAAGGGTTACGACGCCGAAGGGGCCTATTCGCCCGACGGCAAGCTGATCGCGTTTTGCAGCGATCGCGATGGCGACCCGGACTTGTACTTGATGAATGCCGATGGCACGAACGTTCGGCAGTTGACCAATACGCCCGGCTACGATGGGGGGCCGTTCATTTCGCCGGACGGCAAATGGATCGTGTATCGCAGCGATCGCAAGAAAGAGGGTTTCTTGCAGATCCACGTCATCGGCATCGACGGCAAGAACGACACCGCGCTGACCGACAACGTCGGTGTCAATTGGGCCCCCTATTGGCATCCGACCAAACCCTACATCATCTGGACCGGCGCCGACCATACCGATCCCAACGCTCGGCCGAACTCCGATCTGTGGCTGATGAAGTACGAGTTGAAAGACGGCCGCATCGCCCCCGGCCCAATCACCCGGATTACCGACAACCCAGCCGCCGACGTCCTGCCCGTCTTCTCACCCGACGGCAAGCAACTGATGTGGACTAGCAACCGCACGGAAGATCATTCAAGCCAGTTGTACATCGCCGATTTCAAGCTGCCGGAGTGAGCTCCGTTTTGTAGATCAGGCCTCGGCCTGACACGTCTTTTTCGCGTAAACGACCGATTGGTATTGCAGGCCGACTCGATAACGTGACGCCGTAGTTTGTCAGGCCAAGGCCTGACCATCTCGGCTTGCACAACGTGACCACCAATAAAAATGAACGAATCACCACTGGCCCATCCGCAAGAGATCATCGACGGCGAGCACCTGCGTCTCTTGGCAATCTGCTATTACGTTCTGGGTGGCATCACGATTGCTTTTTCGTGCTTCGGTTTGCTCTACGTTTTCATGGGTCTGTTTCTTGCCTTGTTTCCCGACGCCTTCCACGGTCCCAATGGGCAGCCCGCTCCTCCGCCGCAGTTCATGGGATACCTGGTTTCGTTCGTCGGCGGCATGATCGTGCTCGTGGGTTGGACGATTGGCGGCCTGACCATTTACGCTGGCCGCTGTATCCATCATCGAGCGAAACGTGCCGTCGCTCTGGTCGTCGCGGCCCTCAATTGCATCAACTGCATGTTCATGCCCTTCGGCCCGATCCTCGGCATCGCCTCCTTCCTGGTTCTGACTCGGAAATCCGTGGTGAAGTTATTCGACTCGTAGCCGCGTACGTCACGCCGGTAACGTGACGACCTGTTTTTGCTCTATGGCAGACGACAATAGAGTGCCTCGCTGCTCTGCATGCGAGGCTACTTCGTGCCTCGCCGAACTTGCTTGTTCACCGTCGTGGTCGACCGGCGTCATGCGTGGGTGCGAATTTTCCACGCGGAAATTCATTATGCCACGGTTCTGAACGACTCGACTTCGGCGGTTGCTCTCGACGGGTTTCAGGATAGTATTTACTAGCCAAATCGTGCTAGCAACGTTTAACGCTAGGGCGATCCAATTGCAGATTCGCAGCAGGCCCGCTCGCCGGCGGCTGATGGCGAGGGCCGTGATATTGAAGATCACACCCATGAGCGGCATCCAGCAGAACAGGATGCCGAAGAATGCGAAAAAATAACCCAATAACGACGTCGGGGGTTTACCACTGATTTCACTCCGGGCGGCTGACCGTGAGTGCAAATAGTCGAGTCCCGAAATAAGCGTGCCCACGGCGACACCGACCACAACTCCGATAAGGAACGCGCGTAAACGCTCATTGCCTTCGAGTGGAACACCATTGTGACCGGCGAGTACGACCCGCCGGCCGATCGCTAAGCCAATGCCCGCGCCGACAAACGGACCTGCCCACCACATGTAAACCCTGTTTCCGGCATTCATGGTTGGCGTGCTCCACTGAAGCCGCGTAGGTCATGCCGCTGGCATGACGGCTTGTTTTTGCATCCGCTACTTGACCGCTTCCACGCTGACCTTCAATTGCCCCACCACCTGCGCCACGGGCAGAAACGTGCTATATGCCGCCGCGCCGTCGAGGCTCGAGTCGGAGAGTTTCAGGTGGCCGGCGCCGATGCCCCCTTCGCCTAGCGTAGCGTCGAGCGGAATCCATTGGCCGTCCAAATACACTTCGGTCCACATGTGGTAGCCGAACCCACCTTGGTTGGCGACGTAGACCAAGCCCATCGCCACGCGTGCGGGGATTTCGCAGGCCCTGGCCAATGCCGCCAGGAGCACGGCGTGTTCCGTGCAGTCCCCTTCGCGCGATTCGGCCACTTCGGCCGCCGTGGCGAACGCTTGCGAGAAGTTCTTCTTGGTCACCGCGCGATGCACGTAGCGTTCGAGCGCCACGGCCACGTCTCGTGGAGTTTTGGCCGCGCCCCGGGCCTCTTTGGCCATCGCCTTGATCCGCGGATCGTCGATTTGCAGCACGTTGTTGGCGGTGGTGTATTCCTTATCCGTTGGTGCCGCGGCAGAATTGCCGCCTGGAGGCAGATCGCCCGGCCGGACGCTACGCACCGTGACTTCGGCCAAGTGAGGTCCGAGCGAGCGAACGGACTGGGTCGTGCCCGAGGCAAACGCCTTGGCCGGATCGCCGGCGGCCAGCTCGACGCGATAGCGAATCTCCTTGCTCTGGTGGGCACCTGTCAGCGGCTTGTCGAGTTTCACCAATACATCGGAGCCCAGGTCAAAACTGACCCCGGCGGGCTCTTCGGCAATGGCCAATTGCCGCGTCGTGCGAAACGATTCTTGCTGCATCGCCTCCATCCGAGTTTTGATCGCCTGGCCCTGCGGATCGGTCCAGATCGTCGAGGCCATTTCGTTGCCGCCCGGCAGTTTTGCAACGCTTTCCACCCGCAATAGCTTGGGCTTCGCACCCAGCACCGACGTTTCTTCTAAATCTTTCGCCGCCAGCTCGACCCCGGCAACCTGGTTCAGCACGGGCATCAGCATTTTCAGGGTCCGTTTTTCGCCCGGTTTCATGGGCTCTTGTTCGAGCGACTGCTCGATGGCCCGAAAGCCGCGAATGTCCTTGCTCCAGGGAATCCGGGCCGTCTGGCTATTGCCCTTCGTCTTGGTCTCCAGCACCAGTTGCTGCCCCTCGACGTGGCCGGTTACGACCAGCGGGGTGGGTCCGAAGGAAACCTCCGTTTTGAACTCCAGCAACTCCCCCTCGGGCGTTTCCAACGTCGTCATTTTGAGGTCTTGTTCGGACCGTTGCCCAAAACGCGTGAGGGCCAGATGGTTGAAGGAATCCATTTCAACGAATTCTTTGCCGGAGCGGCTAATCCGGCGAGTCGTCGTTTGGCCGTAGCCGACTTTCGAATTCTGCAAATAAAAAGCGTCCCAAATTTCCTCGGCCGGCTTAGGCGCCGCGACCTCCGAGCCGACCGCGGTCGGGACGTCCGCACCCGTCTTTGCGCAGCCCGGCGCGGATAATAGGAATGCGAGGACTCCGCAAACGACCCTGAATCGATTCCACCGGCAGTAAGAAGAAACCATGAGTTTGAAACCTGAAGACTCGGCGTCGCGAAAGTCATGCGTTCCGATGCACACTCCACGGTGACCTGGCGATCGTCGGGATGGCCGATTCCACCTACCGATTGTACCGCCAGCAGCTAGCCCTGTCCCGGCAGCCGCGATCCGTGCTCTTGGCCGTGGAAATAAGCGACTCGTACAAGCCGCGACGACCAGGCCTGTTTTCTAAAAGCAACATTGAGGCATTCGGAGGACAAGGGGTTTGGAGCGACATTGCCGGGCTTAAACTCGGCCTTTTCTTTAAAGCTTCGCGCGCTGGGAGTAGTTTCTTGGTGCCGGATCGCCCACCCGCCGCGCGCTATTGAAATGCGGGTGCTAGACTGGATTTGTTCGCCTGCGTGCGGCAAAAAACCCGCGGTTTTTGGCCCCTTTTGGGCCGGCAAACCGGCACGAGACCCCCGGCCGGCGGCGAGCGACGTTTATACCGTTTCTGCAGGGCCGAAAAGGCCGGTTTCAAAAAGTTGTCTAAATGCTTTTGTCGGAACAGAGCATCGTCGACAGCATGACCTAGGCTTTCAAAGAGTTTTTCC
>JAYVCO010000388.1:0-4747 GCA_043749935.1 Planctomycetia bacterium | reverse complement strand
GTCCAGTAATTTGCCAAGCACTTCGTCCAGGCTGACCGCCTTGCCCAGATTCTTGGCGATCTCGATCATCGCGCGCAGCTTCACCTCGGGATTGACCGTTAATCGCACACCGGCGTTGCTCGACGCAACGTCGAGTTTCGACATGATCGTCGACGTGGCTATCGGTCCCCCGTCGTCGTCGATCATGAGCGCGGCTAGCGAGGAGCCGGACTGGTCTAGTCCGGTGGGCAGTCGGTCGCTGGGTTGATCGAGGAAGAAAATGAAAGCCAGATCGCAGATCTTCAGTCGATCGCCATCTTGTAATGGATGGCGTCCTTGAATCAGCCGGCCGTTGACGAATGTGCCGTTGCGGCTGTGCAAATCCTCGACAAAATAATCGCCGTTCTGTTTCAGAATTTGCGCGTGCTGCCGGCTCACGCTGGCGGCGTCGAGCATGATGTCGCAATCGGGATGACGGCCCAAGACGGCTCGGTCCCCCTCGACGGCGAACTCCTCGCTCTCGCCCGATCCTTTCAGAAGCTGCAAAATGGCCACGGTTCATTCACTCGGTCTAAGGGTCACGCGGAAAAACCGGGAAATCGTTGCCCGGCCCCCGCTTAACGGCAAAAGCTATCAATCGGCTGCTGGCATGGGGCGACTTTTCCCAGCAAGTAACCGGCTCAACAGCCAGTAAATCGGCACACGCTCATGATAGTGAAAAAATACCGCTGCTGCCAATGGGCAGTAGGCGTGAACAAACCTCCCAAGCTCGCACCTTTGCGAGCGCTTTCGAGCGACCTTGACCCTTGCCGGACGTTCTCCTAACCTCTGACCCCCATGAGACGAAATCTTTGGATGGCGACATTCGTTTTGCTCTGGTCGCTGGCGGCTTTGGCCGACGAAGTGACCCTATCCCCGCAACATGGCATTTTGCTGCTCAATAACGGCCATTTGATCGAAGGCACCATTACCGTGGCCGGCGATCGCTATGACGTTATTCAAGAAGACCAAGAGACGCGGGTTAAACGCTCGGACGTTGCCGTGGTCTGCCGCAATGCCGAGGAGTGTTACCGGCACAAGCGCGGCCTGATCGAACAGGACCGCGCGCAAGATCATCTGGATCTGGCCGAATGGTGCCTGCGCAACGGTCTCGTGGAGTCGGCCGAACAGGAAATCGCCGACGCCAAAGCAATTGATGCCACCCACCCCAAGATTCGTCTGCTCGAACGGCGCGCGAAACTGACCAGGGAGAACCCGGTCGCTGCAGAACCCGTCGCTGCCGGGGACAAAATCCTGTCAGGCGAACACCTGGATCGCATGGCGCGCAATTTGCCGCCCGGCTCGATGCAAATGTATACCGAGACCATTCAGCCGCTGTTATTGAACAGTTGCACCAAGGGCGGCTGCCACAGTCCTCAATCCAAGAGCGAACTGAGGCTCGAACGCATTTCCATCAGCAAAACGTCAGGGCGCCGTCCGACGCAGCGCAACTTGCAGGCGGTTCTGGCAATGGTCGATCGGACCAGGCCCGAGGAGAGTAAGCTGCTACAGGCGCCGATTCGGCCACACGGCGCCGGCAATGTGCCGATCTTTACCGATCGTGAGCAGTCGCAATACAAACAGTTGGTGCAATGGGTCTACCTGGTCGCGAATGCTAAAGTAGTCGCGCCGCCGCCGACACTCGAGGAACGCGGCGCGCCGCTGTTGCAAACGATGCCGCACACCAGTGAGCCGGCGCCTGAGGAGAACCCCCAGACGGCGCCTCAACAGGCGAAGTCGAACAAAGTGAGCCCAGTCGGTTGGTCCGAAAGCTTCCCCGGTCAATCGGCGCCTTCGGCCGCGAATCCGGCCAGCGCCGAACCACAATATCGCGCCACGCGAGTCCATGGCCAGGTGGTTCTGAGTCCCTTGCCAAAACGGGCCGAGCCAACGAAAGACTTCAAGCCCCGCGACCCCTTCGACCCCGAAGTCTTTAATCGACGCTTCTTCGGCTCACCCGAAGAGTGAGGCAGCACGCAGTTCTTTGCCTCTGCTCGACTTTCTAACCCCTAATCCCCAAGCCCGAAGCCCTACTTCAGCGCTATCCGCCCCTCTGCCAGTGCCCTGAGGAATTCTCGATTGCTATCGAGCATTTTCGGGTGCCGGAGCATTTCTTCGGGCGTCATCCAATGCACGGCCGCGACTTCGGCTGGGTTGGGTACCAAGAGAGCGTCAGCGTCAATTTCGCCGAGCCACCAGGCGAGGTCCACGCGCCAACGCGTCACGTGGCGCCAGACGCGCTTGACCGGACGAATCGGCACGCCCAACTCCTCGTGAATCTCGCGCACTAGCGCTTGTTCTTCCGATTCGCCCGCTTCAATTCCACCACCCGGAAAACAAAATGCTCCAGGCGCAGCCACCTGGGCGGAACGTCGAATCACCAGAAACCGATCAACGCGCACCACGACGCCAACCGCTCCATAGCGGCGGATGGGCGCATCGGCTGGCGGAACGTTTCGGTTCATTTCTTATTATTCTGTTGCGGCTTCAAACAACAGCCTCGCGCATGTGCCCATTGCAAATGGCGATAGTCTCGCACTACCCGAGCAGCTTGTGCCCTTCGCGACTCACTTTATAATGCCACGAAACACTTGTTCGGATCGTTCGACATCTCGACTTCAATTGCACGCAGTGCTCTATGGCCACGGCAGCTCCAGACGACTTAGAAGCCTATCTGGCGCCCTTTGGGCTGTCTAGCTTCCGCCCTGGCCAGCGCGAGGTCATCGAAACGGTGCTCTCAGGCAAAGACTGCCTGTGTGTCATGCCCACTGGCGGCGGCAAGAGCCTTTGCTATCAGTTGCCCGCGATCGTACACACCGGGCTGACGTTGGTCGTCTCGCCGCTGATTGCCCTGATGAAGGACCAGGTCGACCAACTGACCGCGCGCGGCTTGCCGGCGACGTTCATCAATAGCACGCTCTCGCCGGATGAGCAGACGTCGCGATTGTCACGAATGGCCGCCGGCGACTACCGGCTGGTTTACGTCGTGCCCGAGCGATTTCGCAGTTCTGCATTCCTCGCTGCGATCCGCCGCAGCGATCTCAAGCTGTTGGCGATTGACGAAGCCCACTGCGTGAGTGAATGGGGGCATGATTTTCGCCCGGACTATGCACGGCTTGGTCAATTTCGAGCCAACCTGGGCAATCCGCCGACGATCGCGCTGACTGCCACGGCCACCGACGCGGTCCGGCGCGACATTGTCGAGCTGCTGAGCTTGGGCGATCCCGAAATATTCATTACCGGCTTTGCCCGGCCCAATTTGTTCTACGGAGTGCAAGTTTGTCCGACGGATCGCGAGAAGGACGAGGCGCTGTTTCGGTTCCTCGCAGAGACTCCCGGGTCAGGCATCGTCTACGCCTCGACGCGAAAGCGGTGCGAGGAATTGGGCGAGCGGATTGCCCAGCGGACGAAGCGGCCCACGACGGTCTATCACGCTGGGCTAATGAGTGATGATCGTCGCCAGGCACAAGAAGATTTCATGGGGGGCCGCACTGAAATCGCGGTGGCGACTCTTGCTTTCGGAATGGGCATCGACAAAGCCGACGTGCGGTTCGTCGTCCATTATAATTTGCCCGGTAGTTTGGAAGCCTACTATCAGGAGGCGGGCCGGGCAGGCCGCGATGGCCAGCCGGCCAAATGCCTGTTGCTGTTTGGCGGCGGCGACCGCCACATTCACGAATTCTTTATCGAAAGTGCGTATCCCTCGCGCAATGTCGTGAAGCAGGTTTACGAATTCCTTTCCGGTTTGGATCAAAATCCAATCGAGATGACGCAGCAGGAAGTCAAGGAAGGACTCGGCTTGCAGATTGCCGGCGAGGGCGTCGGCGCGTGCGAGAAGTTGCTCGAAAGCGCGGGCGTCTTGGAACGGCTCGAATCCACTGAGAACTCGGCAGCCGTGCGGCTCAACAGCGACTTGCCCACGTTGGTCGATCTGTTGCCGCGAACCGCTCATGTCAAGCGACAGGTCCTGCGCGCCGTGGAACAGTTGGTCGGCGAAAAACGCTATGGCTGGTACTACTTTCAGCCGCGCGAACTGTTGCGGCGCTTGCCAGACTTCGACAGCACGTCACTGGCCCGTCATTTGCGAGAACTGACCTCCCTGGCCGCGGTCGATTACGTGCCTCCGTTTCGTGGTCGAGCGATTCACATGCGCGAACGTGGGCGTGCGTTCGGCGAGCTGGCGATCGACTTCGAGGCGCTCGAACGGCAAAAGGCGGCCGAGTATGAACGCATTGAAAACGTGCTGCGCTTCGCGAGAAACCAGCGCTGCCGGCAACAACAGATTTTGGAGTATTTCGGCGAACCCGACGCCGCCACCTGCGGCAATTGCGACAACTGCCGGGCCGACTCGAGCGTCGGGGGCGGAAGAGAATCGCGGGCCATCAGCGGCCCAGTGCTCGAGGCGGCCCGCATTGTGCTCAGCGGCGTGGCTCGCATTTCCCGAACGCGCAGCGGCGTCGGCAAGCAACTGCTGGCTCAAATGCTGTGTGGAAAGAGCAATCAAAGCGTGGTCCGCAATCGACTCGATAAGTTGAGCACTTTTGGGTTGCTCGCACATCTCAAACAAACCGAAGTGGTTCAGCTTATCGACGCACTGCTGATTTGCGGTCTGCTGGAACAAACCGAGATCGAGCCGTTTCGTCCTGTCCTGCAACTAACCCCGCGCGGCCTCGACATCATGAGTGGCCGCGGCGAGGCCGGGCTGAATCTGTCGCTGCCAGACGATCTC
>JAYVCO010000387.1:0-13857 GCA_043749935.1 Planctomycetia bacterium | reverse complement strand
TCAGCCGCGAGCCGCAACACATTTTGGACATGTACGGCAAAGGAACGCAGGCGAGGCAGATTCTGATCGCGCGGCGCCTGGTCGAACGGGGCGTGCGCTTCGTGCAAGTCTGGCACGGCGAGGGCCAGCCGTGGGACAACCACGACGACATCGAAGTGCGGCACCGCAAGTTGGCCGGGCAGTGCGACCAGGCAATCGGAGCCTTGCTCAAAGATCTCAAGGCGCGCGGCATGCTGGACGAGACCCTCGTGATCTGGGGGGGTGAGTTCGGCCGCACGCCAACCGTCGAGTTGCCGAAGAAGGGCTCCAACGACGGCAAGATCAACGGTCGCGACCACAACCATCATGGGTTTACGATGTGGATGGCCGGTGGTGGAGTGCGCGGAGGATATGTGCACGGCGCCACCGACGAGTTCGGTTTTCAGGCAACGGAGAATCGCGTTCACGTTCACGATTTGCATGCCACGATTCTGCACCTGATGGGCTTCGACCACGAAAAATTCACCTACCGCTACGCCGGCCGCGATTTCCGTTTGACCGATGTGCACGGGCACGTCGTCAAAGAACTTATTGCCTGACGCTGGAGCGAGAAAGCAACCTATGCCCAACTGTCGACGCTGCCTGGCGGCCATGTCGGAAGAATCCGCCGAAGAATCGTTCGCCGAGATTGAACGACTCTTGCGCGCTCAAAAAATGAAGCGAGAGATGATCAAAAAGCTCGCCAGGAATCGCGGCCCATTATGTGCGCAGTGCGTGCCTTTCTGGGCCAGAGAGTTTATCTCGAAATAGATCGCCCTGGCTGGGGTGCCTATCAAATGGCAACAGGTAAATGACCGTAGGGCACAGGGCAGCGCCCGCTTTGAACCACGGTCCTTTCTGTTAGAATACGGGCGTTACTCTACGAGCGGACGGCCGGAACCAAAGACCTCGCACTAATGGACGACGTGTCGGAGGTGTGCGATGCGATCGTGCAATTGCCTGTGTGGCTTGTTGACGCTGGCTTGGGCATTGCCGGCTCTGGCTCAAACCATTCAGCTTCCGTCATTTAACGTCTTTTCCGTCGATACGACCGTCCTGGTTCCAGATAGCGGGCCCGCGCCTGTGGCTGGCAATCGACGAGCCTCATCGAGTACGAACAGCTTCAGGGGTTTCCCGCGGCAGCGCGCTACTGCAAGCGACCGGCAGGTCACGGGCGCCCACGTGATCGCAAAGATTCACGACACGCAAGAAGCAGACGAGGCTCTGCCGCGGCACTCCGCGGCGCAAAAGCCCGAGGTTAAAGAAGGTTCGCCGGCTCGGCCGATGGCGACTGCCGAACTGGCGAGCGACGCTAAATTGGCAAGTGTGGATGAACTTCGTCGGCAACGGGACGCACAAGCAAGGGCCGCACAACAGGAGGCTCGTTTGATTTTCGAGCGGGCACGGCAGGCCCAAACGGCCGGAAAACAGGCCGTCGCGACTGTTTATTACCGCTCGGCCGCCAAACGGGCAACCGGCGCGCTGCGTCAAGAGATTCTCGCCTCATGGCGAAGCATGAATGCTGCGGCAACCGCCGCTAGCCCAGAACCCATTTCAGATCGCGGCGACGCCGGTCTCTAATGCGTCTGTTTGCAAGCAGTGCGCGACTTGTTGCGAATTCAATCGGGAGCGGTACCGCCAGCGTAGCCGTAGACTCGCCACGGATTCACATCTGGCCTTTTCGTGGGCTTGCGCTCCACGCTCACCGTAACGAAAAAAGTCTGCTTGGCGCCGCTGCCCTGTTTGCCATTGTCCACGGGATAGGTGACGCTGTAATCATAAATCACCACGCCCCGGTCTCCATCGGTGGCCACGCCAGCAGTGCGATAGAACCGCACGTCGGCCTTGGGACCCAATGCCAACAAGGTTCGCACCAAGGGGTCACGCACGAACTTTTTCAGATTATCTCTGGCCTCTCCGTCATTGCGGTAGTACGTCCACAAATTGTCGTCAAATGGCTGGCGGGCATCGGGCGCGATCCGCAGCATCAGCGCCTTCTCTGGACTGTTTTCTCGCAAGTACTCAAACCATTGATCGGCGACCGGTCTGGCTTGCGGGGCAAGGATGGCGTAGTTGGCAACCAGTTGCGACAGCGGAGCGACGGTAAAAAACACCGACAGTGCCAGCCCGACAAGCGCGCCTTTCCGGCCAAAACGAGCTTTATCGCGGTTGAGCCTGGCGAGAGCCACGATGTTGACAATGACCGCGACAGCCGGCACAAGCCACCAGATCGTACCCAACATGGCCAACGGCGAGATCACGGCCAGGATCAGCCCCACCACGGCCCAGCGCTCGACCGTTTGGAAGTCATCAAACTCGGGATCGGTTAACTCGCCAGGCAAACTGGCGGAAGCGGTTTCAATCATAAAGCGCATTCGTCAAGCGATTTGGCCACCAAAGAATCAAGAAGCCCTGGCGACAGCCCAAGTCTCACAAGCGACGCTAACCCGGCCATTTTTTGCTGTCAAGGGCACTGGCGCGGCTGGGAAAGTACATTGTCGCACATCGGCGCAACTCTCGAAACGCCGCCAGTCGGGTCGAAAGGAACTGCCGGGATTTGCTAGACCCGTTTGGTCCTAAGCGATAGAATGGGGCGTATCACGATAGGTCTTACGCGCCACGCCCAAGGAGCTTTCGCCATGTTTCGTTATCTCAGCATTTTCTGCGCGTCCGCTGCGCTTTGGTTCCCGACGATCGGCTTGGCCGACGACTTGAAGGGGGATTATCTGGAAACTCGCACTTGCGACGTCTACACCGGACCTTGCTTTGCCAACGGTCAGGGCGGCTTGACCGGTAAAGACGCGATCATGGCTTGGAACATCGAGCGGGGCAGTTACGAGGGGGTCGAGTTGGCGGGCCTGAAAGTGGCCATCGTGCTCAATGCCTCCGATACGCTGGGTTTCGGTGGCACGCTCATTTCGTTTCCCGATCCGATCAAATCTGTGATCATCGTCGACCAAAACGCCAACCGGCGTCAGCGCGACGCGCTCGTGCAATTTGCGGCCCAATATGCCAAGCACGCCGGCGAAGTCGTGAAGGTGGTTTCGGCACCGATCGAGATGAGCGTCGATCATTTCGAAATGGTCGGCCAACTCAAGGCCGGAGACTATGCCGAAGTGGTGACTCGCAAGTTGGGCACCGGCGATTGCGTCTGCACCAACGAGCAGACGTTCTATCCCCCCTTGTGCGACGTCAAGAATGCCCACGCGGCATTCACGGTCGAGGGGCAGTTTGCTGGTCCTGGATTGGGCACGCATTGGTCGAATCCCGGCACGCGCAGCGCTTTTTTGGCCAGTTTCTCGTACTGAAAATACTTACTCGACCCTGGAGTCTTGCCGATTCTCCGGCAAACCGAACGTTCATGCACGCGGCCAGGCGCCCAACCGCCCTGGCCGTCTGCTTTGCCAGCCGCCGTTTTCCCGGACTATAATTGTGCGGAGAAACAACTTCATGCGGACTGTGCGCCGATCACTTTATTATTTTTGCAAGCGGAGAGTTTTCACCATGGGTAAGTGGATCACTGTGTTAGTGGTTGGTTTGCTGATGACGCCCGGTTTGGCTTTGGCGGACGAGTATCGTGTCGAAGCCACGAAGGACGCGCCCCCGGCGGAGCTTGCCGCCGGCATTTCCTCGCAACTCGCACCAACGGGTTACAAAGTCATGCAAGGCGAGAAGCGCATCGTGTGCGAGATTTGGGTCGCGAAAGCCTGGCCGACGAAGGCCGATTTCCAACCTTCCGACTCGGTGCTCTATCCGGTCGAGCCTGGCAGCCTGGTGGGCGCCCTGCGTTTTGCGCGCAAAGGGGCTGATTTTCGCGGCCAGGAGATTCCCGCGGGCGTGTACACATTGCGTTATGCCAACCAACCGGTCGATGGCAATCACGTGGGCACGTTCGCGACGCGCGACTTTCTCGTGATGTCGCCGGCAACTGCCGACCAGTCGCCGGCGCCGGTTGCCGATGAGAATCTGTTCAAGACCAGCGCGCAATCTGCCGAATCGACGCACCCAGCGATCATTCCGTTGATCAAGCCGGCCGAGGGCGATGCTCCGGCCATGCGGCAGTTGGAAGAAAATGAGTGGTGGGCCGTGCGACTGCCTGGCAAAGATGCTAAAGGCGGCAAACTCGCGTTGGAATTGATCGTCGTCGGCAAGGCGGCCGAGTAGCAGTTTTGTCTATCAGGCAAAGGCGGCCAAGATGATGCGGCGGGCAAACGCACTGCGTGGAGTCGCGCCGTTGGCATTGCTGCTCGCGGTGCTCGCCGTGCTATCGAGCGGTCTGGGGCTCGCCCCGGCCCAAACCAAACCGGGCGATCGCGCGCCTTCTAAAAAACTCGCGGCTGCCGGCGTCCGCGATTTCACTACCGAGACCGTGCGGGGCCGCGTGGTTTGGGTGGAGGACGCACTCGCGCGACGCTATGGCGTGGCGACCGATCCGTCGGCCGCGGAAATGAGCGTCGTATTGGAAACCGTCGAGGGCCGCCTGCTGCCGATCATTCCCGACGTGCGCGGGCGAGCCTTCGCGGTCGATTCGCGGCTGCGCAACATCGACTTGCAACTTTTGGTCCGCCGCTACGAGGGAGTGCCGATGATCCAGACGATCCGCGTCTTTCGGCCCAAGCCCGACGGCTTGTACGAAATCGACTATTGGTGCGACATTTGCGCCATCCCGATGTTCATCCTCAAAGACTGCGAATGCTGCCAGGGGCCAACCCGGCTGCGAGAGCGAAGAGTCGACGGGGGCGAGTTTAGCGTCCAACCTTAGCGCTGGGCGAGTGGAACGGTCCTGGTTGGATCGACCCGCTGAACTGGCGCGGTGGGCTACTTGCTCCAGCCCAGCCGCTTGGCCTTTTCGCCAAGACTCAGGCCCAGGAAATTCGGGCGCCCGGTCGCGGCGGTTTGCGGTGAGCGCGTGTTTCGGTCGATGCGCCGAATGATCTCGGCCGCTTGCTGGAGGCGGAACTGCTCGAAGGCCTGGCGTCGAATGATCTGGAAGCCCGGCGTCCGCGTGCGGCGCGGTTTCCAGGCCAGGAGCTTTTCCATCCAAGGATCGTGTTGCGAGGAAAGCGAGCCGGCATAGGACGTCAGTCGGCGTTGCATTTCTCGCAATTGCCAAAGTGCCCGCAGGTCGTCGGGATCGAGTATGTAGTCTTCGTCGCCGATGAACACGATTTCGCCTTCGGTATGGTCCAAGCCGGTTTGAATGGCTTCGGCCAGGCCCAGCCGAATGGGATGGCGAAGAACGTTGATTTGCGGATAGCGGGCCGCCAAACCGTAAGCCACCTCGGCAGTGTCGTCCGTCGAGCCGTCATCGAGGATGCACAGTGAGAAGCGCTGGCTGACTTCGGGAAGGATTTCCAGCGTGTCGGTGATTCCTGCTTCCAAACTATGTTGAGCGTTATAAACGGGCACCAAGACAGACAGCGCGGTGTTCAAGAAGACTCCTTCAGTTCAATGGGTGCCGTACAAAAAGACGTGTCCGATTATTCCGACAATCCGGTGCCGTTGCCATTTCCTCAGGAACCAAGCCCGCAACGGCTCCTCGCGAAGGGGGCAACCGACACCTATTGATCGGACCGCTACCGGCTCCGACTCTAGACTGGAAAACTGAAATACCGCCTGTACATCCTTTGCCGACCGGGGCGAAGGATGGCGGATTGGGCCAGTCGTATTGAGCCGATTGCGCGAGCGCGGTAGATGAATTGGAACGGATCTAGGGCGCTCGACAGATTTCCATGGACAAGGCATAATCGCGCCCCGACCAGCGATTGTCGGCCGGCCAAAAGTGGGTGAATCGCAGTGGGGCTCGCTGTTGGGGCGTGGTGGGGATGTCCGCGAAGTAGAGACCCAGTGCCGTTCCCGTGGCGGTGGTGTCGTGCGAATCGCGCCATTCGTTGTCGGTCCAATGGAGCACGAACGGCGCGGTCTCTTGCACGCGCAATGTCATGCCGGGCGTCATCGAGCGCGGGTGCCGGTTCGTTTTCCAAATCTCGAGGTTTTGGCATTCGTGCCGCGACCCATAGCGCTCGGCCACGGCGGGCAAAAAGTCGAAAGGCACGCCATCGGCCACGCTTCGCACCAGACTGATGTATTCGGCGTGGGCCCAAACGAGCGGCATGGCCGAGCCGGTCGGCTGACCGAGCCATAGCCTCGACTCGGGCTGATCGGCCAAATCCCAAACCTGCTCCGGAAGCAATCCCTTGGCGGCAAAACGCTCCATCGCGCGCAGGTAAGGCGCCGGATCGCGACCGGCAGCCAGTTCGTATTGTCCGCGCTCGCCGGTTAAAAGTGGCCATGCGCGGCCACGCCCCCACCCCTCGTAAGGCTGGCCGTCGTCGCGCTGGCCGTAGCCGTCATGATTGTAGCGCCGCCAACAAGGCCCGTAGGGTGTTTCCACCCGCAGCGTCTCGTCGACTACGGCCAGCGAATCTTCGATCAGCCGGTCGCCCGGCTTGCGAATGCCATAACGCACCAGTTGCAGGAAACCGGCGTCAACGATTTCTTTGGCCGGGAAGACATAGCGACTGCCCGGCGGTTGGTTTTTGATTTCCACCAGTGCCCGATCGGGATCTTCCATCGACTCCGGATTGCTCAAGTCGGCCGGCAGAATGCGGATGTAATGGCGTGAGATTCCCGGCACCAGCGTGCCTTGATTGGTTACGGTCCAGCGCTCGATATGGCTTTCCAGAAAATCGGCATATTCGTGCAAGAAGCGCGCGGTCGCCGGATCGCTTCGCTCTTTGGCAAATTGGGCCGCGCAAGTGAGGGCCGCGATATTGGCGGCCAACGTCGATGGCGAATAACCGCTGTTTTCTTCCCAACGCTCCTGCGCCGTGGCCGGACCCTCGCGCACCAGGAACGCCGCCGCTCGCAACACCATCGGGTAAGGATCGAAATCGTGCAGCGCCCCGGCCACCTTCACGCGGTGGGCCAAGAGGATGGCAAACGAAACCTCATCGAGTTGAATGCCAGTCCAATAGGGATCGCCATCGATCCAAAAATTCTGATGGAACCCACCGGTGGCGGTTTGAGAACTGGCCAGGTAAACCAACGATCGATATGAAGCGTCGGTGTTGCCTGAGGCCAGTAGGCCCGTCGAACTTTGGACCAGATCCCTCGGCCACACCAGGTGGTATCCACCCAGGTCTTCGTCTCCCTTTGACTCGCCCCAGGGGATGCTCAGTGACGCAATCATCGCGCCGGCGAAATGCTTGTCTTCGTGGGCCAACAACAAACTGTGACTGCGGCGATATAAGGAGCCGTGATCGAAAGTGACGTGCTCCAGTGGCTTGACGTGGGCACAAACGCGGTGCCACTGTTCCACGAACCGCTCGCGATGTTTGGCAAACGGAAGGCCAAGCGACTGCACGAGCGTGGTTTGCGCGTCGTGTGCACTCGTGCCAAACGACATTGCCAAAGTAAATTCTTGCGCATTGCTCAGATCGAGCTGCGCCATCAGTGAGATGTTGCCGTCGGTCGCGGTCTCAAATTGCCAATCCATTTGGTAATTGTCGGCCAGATCGGTCCAACCGTCGCTAGCGCCAACATAACCGCAAGAACGGGCCAACAGCGGAACCGAAGCGCCCAGCGAGAGCCAGGTTTGGCCTTTGTGCGCCATCATGACTCTATAGCCTGCCACTTCGGCCAAGGACCCGCTATTGCCTTGTCCTCCCCCCTCCAGATGCGGCGCGAGCAATGCGAACAACCGCAACCTGGGCAAAAGAGCTTCGTCCGCTTCCAGTCGTGTGCGGATGAGCAGGCATGCGTAATGCGGATCAGCAATGATTTCCTTGATGATGCGGTAGGGCCGCTCGCGACATGTATTCGTGACTCGATAACCCAGCGCGCCGGCGGCAAGCTGTTCGACGTGGCTGGCCATGTGCCTGCGCTCGTCGTGGAAGAATGTTTCGCCGTCCGTGATCAGAAACTGCAAGTCGCGGATTTGCGGCCGATCGATTGTCGGATAATAGACTTCGCTGACGATGCCGGCCGCCAGCGTGAACCAAATGCGGCTCGAGGCGGAGTAGGCCGTGCCGACCGCGTCCTTATCGCTCCGGGTCCAGCGCGGCTCGATGCCTGGGCCTCCGAAAGCGTGTTGGTCGGCTGGCTGTTGCATGGCGTGCGTTGTCTTGGGGTGGTCGCCGGGGCCGTGGACTCGCTATGTGCTGGCGGTCGCGTAAGTAAAGCTTAGCTCGATTGTTGGCGAAAAACAGCGATTTCCGGCCCGCTTGCCCGCTGCCGAACCGCCGCCACGGCGTATAGTTAAGGAGCGTTCAACTAGATGACGGTACACGACGGCAGGTTAGTTATGTCTCTTGAAAACGATGCCCTGGCTTTGGGACTGCAACAGCACCAAGCGGGCCATTTCGAACAAGCTCGGGAGATTTATCGCCAGGCCCTGGCGGCTGACCCGCACAACCCGGATGTGCTGAACTTGTTGGGGGCGGTTTGCATTAACTTGCAACAGTGGGATGAGGCCGCGGGCTACCTGGCCGAGGCTCTGCGCGTGCATCCGGCTCACTTTGCGGCACTCGACAACCAGGGCGTGCTGTTGGCCAAGCAGCAGCGGTTTGCCGAGGCGGCCGAAAGTTTCGAGCGCGCTCTGGCGATCAGCCCGCAGCAGGCTCAAACCCAGTTGAACCTGGGCAATGCGCTGTCGCGCAAAGGAGATTTGATCGGCGCGATCGTGGCCTTCCAACGTGCCGTCATGCTGGCGCCCGACTCGCTTCGAGCCCACACCGAACTGGCCCAGTCGCTGGTGCAGAAGAATCGGTTTGCCGAAGCGGTACACCATCTGCGCGAAGTGGTTCGCTTGAAACCGCTCGATCCAAAATCACACTTCGAATTGGCAGCCATGTTGGCGCTCTGCGGCCACTTGGATCAGGCGATCGATTCGTATCGCGAAGTCTTGCGACTCAAGCCCGACTCGGCGGAAGCTTGCGTCAACATGGCCAATCTTTACGTGCAGCGTCAAGCGATCGACGAAGCGGTGGGCTGGTTCCATAAGGCTATTGCCTTGCGGCCGCACTTTGCCGAGGCCCATCTCAATCTCGGTAGCGCGCTGACCAAGCAAGAAAAGTATTCCGAAGCCAAGGGGGCGCTGACGGAGGCAATTCGGCTCAAGCCCGAAATGTCCGAGGCTTATAACAATTTGGGAATCGTCCAGGCCGAAGAGGGGGACTTCGCCGCGGCGGAAGCCAACTATCGGCTCGCATTGGAACTGAAGCACGACGACGCGGATGCGCTGTACAACCTGGGCATCGCGCTGTTGAAACAACAGAGGATTGCCTCGGCACTCGAAGAATTCGATCGATCGATCGAGTTGAAGCCGGATTACGCCGAAGCCCATCACAATCGATCGGCGGCTCTGTTGCTGAGCGAGAACTTTCGCGAGGGCTTTGCCGAATACGAATGGCGGTTTCGCTCGCGCGATTTCGCCACGTTTCGCACGCGTTGGCCGCGATGGGACGGGATTGAATACGCAGGCAAGACCATCGTGCTCTGCGCCGAGCAAGGCCTGGGCGACACACTGCAATTCGTTCGCTATGCGTCGGTGCTCAAACGGCGCGGCGCGCGTGTGATCGTCGAGTGCGCCGAGGCTTTGCACCCGATTCTGGCGCGCACACGGGGCGTCGATGCATGGATCTCGGGAACCACTCCGGCACCAGAGGCCGATTTTTGCGCTCCGCTATTGAGCTTGCCGCATTTGCTCGAGACCACGCACGACACGATTCCGGCGGACGTGCCCTACGTGTTTGCCGATCCGCACCTGGTCGAGATCTGGCAAGAGCGACTGGCTGAGTGGGACGGGTTCAAGATCGGCATCGTCTGGCAAGGCAATCCAAAATGTCCTGGAGATCGGTTCCGCTCGATTCCCTTGCACCATTTCGCGCCGCTGACGGCAGTGCCCGGAGTGCGGTTGGTGAATCTGCAAAAGGGACCGGGCTACGAACAGTTGGCGGCGGTGGGAGAAACTTGGGGCGCGATCGACTTCGGACAATCGGTCGATGCCACCAGCGGCGCGTTCATGGATACGGCCGCGATCATGAAGAACTTGGATCTCGTGATCACCTCCGACACGGCCGCGGCCCATTTGGCTGGCGCGTTGGGCGTGCGCGTGTGGCTGGCCTTGCCATTCGTGCCCGACTGGCGCTGGCTGCTGGATCGCGACGACAGCCCCTGGTATCCGACTATGCAACTGTTTCGCCAAAGCCAATCGGGCGACTGGTCGGGTGTCTTCGAACAGATGGCCGGTCAACTCGAATCGCTCGTGGCCGGCGGGCAAGGAATCGAAGCGCCGAAAGCGCACTAGCCGACGCTCGCTCCGCAAATCCTCGCGAGCCGTACCTGCCGCGAATTGTGTCCGTCCCTTCGTCCAATAGCGACGAGTCCAAGTCTCCTTGCGTTACGCTGAACGCGTTGATAACGTGGACGACAATGCCTTCAGCGGAGCCAACACCGCGGAAAGAACGTGCTTGTTTGGCCAATTTCATTCGGCTTGCCATCCATCAACCGGCGATTCCAACAACCTTCACCCGACAGACCGGAGCGTTTCACCGATGGAGCTTACGCGGTACATCTCAGTGGCGCAGCGGCGGCCGTTGACCTTGGACGAGTCGCAGGCGCACTTGCTGCCGCTGCTCGAACCGCTGTTCTTGATCGACACGCACATGTTTTTCGAGGAGCGGGTCCACTTGTTCAAGTTGGCGTTGGCCTTGCCCGAGGGTTTCGTGGCCTGCGAAATCGGCAGCTATCTGGGGGCGAGCACCGCGTTTTTGGCGGCGGCGGCCAGCTTGCGCGGCGGCCACGTCCACGCGGTCGACACCTGGCAGAACGATGCGATGCCACACGAGCCGGCGGAGAGCACGTTCGAGCGGTTCCAGGAAAATACGCAGAAGTTTCAGCAATTCATTACGACCCATCGCGGGCAGGCCGCGGCCTTGAAAGACGAAGTGCCGGCGATCGATCTGTTGTTCATCGATGGCGATCACTCGTATGAAGGCACGAAGGCGAACCTGACCGACTATGCCGGCAAGCTCAAACCGCGCGGCGTGCTGGTGCTGCACGATTTTACATACGCCACCGTCAGCCGCGCCGTCCGCGACTCCTTCAAACCCGACTCGCTCGGCGATCTGGGGCAAGTGAATTCGCTCCAGGCGTTTCGCGTGAAGTAAACCCAGGACTTCCGTCCTGGGCTATTTACTTTCACGCCTTCGGCGTTCTTGCACGGGGCCGAGGACGGTCGCTGGCGCTCTTTTGGCGGCCTTTTGCTAGGGCCCGAATTCAACGCATGCGATTTCTTGGACGCCCAAACTGTACCGTTACGACACGCTCCATTTTCTTGCACCGCGGCTGGCGAATAGGTAAGTTAGAAGTCGACTTTCCGTGCCCCAACCGTGCTTTCCCGCAGACGGTCGCCCGCCATGGCAGAAAAAACTCCTCTGTTGCCCGAGCATCCGCGGTTTTCGCGGCGGACGGCCATTCAGGCCGGGGCGATCGGGTTGTTGAACCTGGGCATGAACCATGTCGATGGTTTGCGAGCGCTGGCGGCGCCGAGCGATCTGGCTGGGTCGGCCGTGCCCAAGGCGAAGGCCGTCATCTATATCTTTCTGTCCGGCGGCTTGGCGCAGCACGAGAGCTTCGATATGAAGCCCGACGCGCCCGATACGATTCGCGGCGAGTTCAAGCCGATCGCCACGCGCACGCCCGGCATTCAGATTTGCGAACATCTGCCGCTGCTGGCCGAGCGCAGTAATCTTTGGGCGCTCGTCCGATCGATGGCCCATCCGCATCCCGATCATTCCGGCGGACATCTGCTGATGCTCACGGGCCGCTCGCAACTGCCCGTGGGCTTCGACGCCTCGAAGCCAAAACTGACCGATTGGCCGTCGATGGGGGCAGTCGCCAACGCCGTTTGCGCGCCGCGCAACAACGTGCCGCCGTCGGTCGTGCTGCCCGAGATTTTGATCCACCGCGAAGGGCGCGTCATTCCTGGTCAGTTCGCGGGCGAGATGGGCGCGCATCGCAACCCAATGTTTGTCGGCTACTCGCGCTTTAACGCCCTGTCCTACGGCGCCTGGCCCGAGTATGGGTTTCATCACGCGCGCGGCGGCGAGAACCCCAAAGATTTCGCCTTTCAAGCGCCCAATCTCTCGCTGCCGTCGGGCATGGACGCGGCCCACTTCAACGAACGGTTGGATCTGCTCAACGCGATCGGTTCGCAAACGGCCCGGCTCGAGCGGGTGGCGGAAAACGAGTCGTTCGACCGCTACCGGCAGAAAGCCATCTCGCTGCTGGCCGATCGCGACACGCAACGGGCCTTCAACGTGGCCGCTGCCGATCCCAAGCTGCTCGACCGTTACGGCCGAAACACGTTTGGCTGGTCGCTCCTGATCGCCCGGCAACTGGTCGAGGCGGGCGTGAGCATGGTGCAAGTCAATCTTGGTAACGACGAAACCTGGGACACGCACGGAAACGCGTTTCCGCATCTGAAAAACTATCTCTTCCCGCCCACCGACAAGGCGCTCTCGGCGCTTTTGGACGATCTGCAAGATCGCGGCCTCTTGGACTCGACGCTGATCGTGATGGCCGGCGAAATGGGTCGCACGCCTAAGATCTCGACGCTCAAGCAGTTCTACGAGGGGCCGGGCCGCGATCATTGGGGTACGCAGAGCGTGTTTTTTGCCGGCGGCGGGGTGCGCGGCGGCAACGTGATCGGCTCGACCGACAAGATCGGCGCCTATCCGGCGGCCAATCCCCAAAGGCCCGAGAACATGGCGGCCACGATCTATCAGGCCCTCGGCATCCCACGCGAGTTGGCCTGGCACGACTCGACCAACCGGCCCCACTTCGTCTACCACGGCGACCCGATTCTGGGGCTGACGTAGACCAACCGGACAGATACCTGTCTTCTAGTCGCGCATCCGGTGCTTTGGGCTAAGTAGCCACAATAGGGCGATCCCTGGTCGATTGTTGCCGCTCCACACGGCGGAACCAGGGCCAGTGTCTCGGGGTTGAATCTCGGCTCGACCTTGTTGCGCGCCGGCCGATGCGGATTCTTGTACCTCGGACCCCTTGAGGAGACTTGTCGCGATGGGAATGCGAAGCGGATTGCTGGGCGTCGGCTTGCTGATTGCGTTGTCGACGTCCACACGGGCCGAAAATTGGGCCCAGTTTCGCGGACCTGGCGGCAACGGATTGCCCAGCGAGAGCCGGCTGCCGACTGAATGGGGACCGGAACAAAACATCGCCTGGAAAGTGAAACTGCCAGGCGTGGCCTGGTCGCAACCTGTGGTTTGGGGCAAGCGGATCTTCGTCACTACGGCCGTTACCGAAAACCAACCGAAGCCGAACCTGGGGCAAGGCGGCGGCGGTGGTGGCCCGGGCTTGCGAGGCCCCGGCGGGTTCGGCCGTGGTGGCGAAGGCCGGCGCGAAGGCGCTCCCGGGGCGTGGCCGGCCGCGCCAGGCGCTGACGATACGTCGAAAGAAGCTGGCGACGACGCGCCCAATCGCGAGCGACCCGCTGCTGATCGACCGGCAGGCGAACGGGGTCGCGGTGGACCCGGTCAGGGCGGTCCAGGACGGGGTGGGCCCGGCGGGGGCGGACTGGGTGGCGGCGGACGGGGACCGGGTGGTGGTGGTGGCGGGTTTGGTCGCGGCGCGGCGCCTCCTGATCAGGTTTATCGCTGGATGATTCTGTGCCTCGATGGCGAAACCGGCAAAGTCCTGTGGGAACAACTGGCCCACGAAGGCAAGCCGACGCTGGCGATCCATCGCACGAACACGTATGCCTCGGAAACGCCAGTGACCGACGGCGAACGCGTCTATGCCTACTTCGGCATG
>JAYVCO010000386.1:0-7121 GCA_043749935.1 Planctomycetia bacterium | reverse complement strand
CGCCCCACATCTATCCTGATGGGCAATCACACGATTGGATGTTCGAGTATTCACCGACGGGGGCGGAGGGCCGTGGAGAGATCGTCGTCAAGCTCGACGATCAGACCGTCAAAGTCCCATTGGCAGACGGTCACAAAACGGTCGGCGGCCGATTCGACCGTTTTGGCATCATCACTACCTGGATCGACGGAAACAGCCAAGACATTTTCTTCGACGATCTGACATACACATTCAAGCAATAAACTAGTCGCCTTTTTCAGCGCTGCCATCCAAGGGATATCCGTATGAGTCGCCAAGCTGCCGACAACTCATGGGTACGCGTGCGTTGGACAGCAATGATCGGCCTGCTCGCCGGCGCTCACTTGCTTTGCACAAGCGCGGCCCAGGCCGCCGCTATTTTCGTTATGAAAGTCGACGGCAGCGACTTGCGTAAGATCACACAGGTCGAAGGCTTCGACGGTCACGGTTCGCCGCGATTCTCGCACGACGACCAGCGGGTGGCCTTTGATGCCGGGGTGGGGAGCGATACAACGCGCAGATTGTTCGTTGTCAATTTTGATGGCACCGGACTGCGAACGCTCGGCGCTCACGCCATGCCCGATTGGTCTGGCGACGATAAACAAGTGGCTTATCACCACATTGGCATAAGTTCGCCCCAGAATATCTATGTGCAAAATCTCGATGGTGCCGGCCGCGTGTTTCTTGTAACGGGCAGCGGTCCGCGCTGGTCGCCCGACGGCAGCCAAATGGCATTTTCAAATGGCAAGGCTATTAAGCTGCTGGATCTGGTCGATGGCACTCAATGGCCACTTGCCGACGAACCATTCGAAGCGTGTGGAACGGGATTTGATTGGTCGCCCGATGGCAAACGTCTGGCATTCGTCGTGACGCGAAAGAATCAAAACGATCTCTGGATCGCCAGCACGGAACTGGCGAAACCACAGGCCCACGTGCGCTTGACTCGAGACATGGACAGCACCGTGGCCTGGTCGCCGGATGGCAAGCGACTGGCCGTGACGCTCGACGGCAAGATCCATCTGCTCGAAGTCGATGGTGCCAAAGAGCCCGAAGTTATTCCGGGACAAGAAGGAGCAAGTCGCGACGTGGCCTGGTCGCATGATGGACAGTGGATCGCGTTTGTCAACGATCGCAAGACGCCGGGCGCGCAAGTCGCGGCGAGGACGGCGTGGAAACTGGAATCGGCTCGCCAACACACTCCCGGAGTACCGGCCTATAGCGTGGCCATATCGAGCGACGGCCAGCGCGCTGTGCTAGGCCGGCACACGGCGAAAGCCGGCTTCGAGGTTTGGGACTTCGCGACGAACGAGATGACAAGCCACAATTTCCCTGGCGTGTTTCTCGGACTTTCGCCCGACAACAAGACCGTGGCCGGCACGGGACTAAACTCAAGAATCGTCCTGGTAGATCTGGAGTCAGGCAAGGTCAAGCGAGATTTGCTCGGCGACGGCGTCGTGCTGTCGACCATCTTTTCCAAGGATGGCACGCGGCTCGCTTCCGCGACGCTCAACAAGAAAGCCCAAATCTGGGAGGTTGCCACCGGTAAGTCAATTTGCGTGTTCAAGAAGCACGAAGGATATGTGTTCCGCGCGGCTTTTACGCCCGACGGAAAAGAAGCAATCTCAGGCGGGCAAGACAAAACACTTCGCATCTGGAATGCCACGTCGGCCGACGAGCGACTTGCGATTCCGCATCCCGAGATGATTTGCGCAATCGCGGTTTCGCCCGACGGTCGGCAGGTGGTAACCGGCACGGGCGGCGCTATGCCACAGAACGGTAGCATGACTATGGAAAAAGGCGCGGACAACACACTAAGATCGTGGGATCTTGCAAGTGGCAAGCTGGTTTGCGAAATGAAGGGCCACACGCACGCGGTCTACGCGATCGATGTTTCGGCCGATGGCGCTCTGGCCGTTTCCGGCGGCTGGGACGGCACGGTTCGTGTTTGGGATTTGCAAACCGGCGAGGAACTTGCGCAAGCCCAGATTGCCGGCTCGGTAATGGACGTCAAGTTTTCGACCGACGCCAGACAGATGTTGGTCGGTGGCGGAGCGACGCGATTCGCGGGTGAGCCAGTTCGCTACTTTGGCAATGAACGCTCTCGACTGTATCAACTGGTTCAGGTCGGCAAGGATACGGCAGTCAGCGGAAAGTGATTCGCTAATTTCCAGCGTGCCCGCTCGAGGTCTATAGCTTCCTGGCAGCATCTCCGACACGAACGACGCCAGCTCGCACGATTTTTGCGTTGAGGCCGCGCAGTCGCAGCTTCTTACCTTCCGATGAATTCACAAATCTCATCGCGTCGTGCCCAAAATGGCCGGCAAATTGTTTGCAGCCCGTATGCGGCTGACTGGTGATTTCGACGATGGCCGAACCAATCATCAGTCGCGCACCTAGTGGTAGACTGTCCTGGCTGATATCGAGATCGACAAATAACTGATCGCCCGCCAGCGGCCAGCGATCTTTCTGCCCGGCGACCAAGGCAATGGCGCGGGAATTCATGATGGTGAGCTGCGTGTCGGGGTGCGCCATTCCATCTGGCGTATTCTGAGAGCCGCGAATGCTCCAGTTATCGCCCACCAGACCTTGCGCCAGGTCCAGCTCGCCTTGGTCGAGCACTTCTCGCTCGCCGGGGCACGGCCGCCGGACAATCAGCTCTAATACGCCGCAATCCGTCGGCGATTCTCGGACCCGGTCGATCGTGGCCTCAAGTTCGGCCATTGTCGGGAATTTCACGCTAGCCATGGAACGCCTCGATTCAGCATTTCGTGCTCCGCCATCTCAGTTTAGTCTATTAGTCCTACCGATTAGACGCAGCTTCGGCATGGTGGTTCGCACAAAATCTTCGAGAGTTTCCGAAAAGCTCCCTGCGACTGACCGGCCCTCGATGGTTGTCCCGGGTTCGAGTCCGACTCTATACTAGGGCTCGAATAATGTCTTTGCGACAACCTGAGGAGTTTTAACGTGTTGCAGTCCCTATTGCGCTTCAATGGTCTTGCCGTTTTGGCAGTTATAGTATTCAGCGGGTGCGGCGAGGTCGCGACAAAGCGACCCGTCGTCGAAAGTTCGGCCGCATCCGCCTCGGCTGCCGAGTCTCCGGCCACGTCCATCGCGGAAACCGATCTGGCTGCCGATCCCTTTTGGCAAGGACTTGAGCGGCACGAAATCCAGCTCGATCAGACGTTGCTGCTGGTCAAGGGCTCGCGCGGAATCGTGGCTTGTCCCTATCTGAACGTGGCGATGTTCGCCAAAACGGGCGAAGCCTGTGCGATTGTCCCGGCCAAGAATATCGACGGCATGCCCAATTCTCGCGTCACGGCCGTGACGCCAAAAGCCGAAGAGCTTGGCATCACCGTCGGCATGTCAGGACGCGAAGCGCTGGACAAGATACGTTGAAATCAGGGCCGCATCAGCACACACAAAGCGAAACTTACCGAGCGATGAATTGGCAAGGCGATCCATCTAGCGGAGAATTTAGCAGCGATGAGCATTTTCAAACGATTGGATCACGTTTCAATTGGAGTCAACGACTTGGACGCCGCTCGGCGGTTGTTCGTCGAAGTCCTTGGTGGCGAGCCGCTGCGCGACACGGGCACGAACGAATCGGAGGGATTTCGCTGGTTCACGTTCAAGCTGGGTGGAAAGAAACTCGAGCTGGTCTCGCCCACGACACCAGGCGAAGGGGGCGTGGGACGCTTTCTAGCCAAACGAGGCGAGGGGTTTCATCATCTCTCGATCAGCGTGGTGAACCTGCCCGAGGCGATTCGCTACTTCGAGTCGAACGGCATTCGCGTCTTGGCGGCCAACACCGACGACCCACAATGGAAACACTGCTATCTGCACCCTCAAGACACGCATGGTGCCCTTGTGCAAGTCTTCGAGGAAACCGAGCGCACGCTGGCGAGCGCGGAATCAACTCGCCGGGCCACTGACGCTTGGCGACAGGAGCACTGAGTTGCGACGCTTGTTGATGATTCTAATGGCGCTTTCCGTCGAGCCCGCTTGGGCCGCCGATTCGCTCCCCTCGAGGCCGAACATTGTCTTTATTCTGGCCGATGATATCGGCTATGGCGATCTTGGCTGCTATGGCGCCAGCAAGGTCAAGACGCTTCATCTCGACCGGCTCTCACACCGTGGAATGCGGTTTACCGACGCTCACACTCCTTCGGCCGTGTGTACTCCCACGCGCTACGCGCTGCTGACGGGCCAATATGCGTGGCGACACCCCGCCGCAGCGCGAATTCTCAGCGGCGCGGCTCCGCTGTGTATCGACCGGGGCACCGAAACTGTGGCATCGCTGTTGAAGCGAGCTGGTTACGCCACCGGAGTTGTCGGCAAGTGGCACCTGGGTTTGGGCGAAAAAGAGGCTGATTACAACGGAGACATCCCACGGGGGCCGCGCGACGTGGGCTTCGACTATTCGTTCATCGTGCCTGCCACCGGCGATCGGGTGCCTTGCGTGTACGTTGAGAACCAGCGAGTCGTCGATTACGACTCACAAGATCCGATTCGGGTTAGTTACGGAAAACCGATTGGCGATGAGCCGACCGGCGCCAACAACGCTGACCTGTTGAAGATTCGACCGAGCCACGGACACGACAACACGATCATCAACGGCATCAGCCGGATCGGGTACATGAGCGGCGGCAAAGCTGCCCGTTGGCGTGATGAGGACATGGCCGATCGGCTTACGGCTAAGGCCGTGGAGTTTATCGAGAAACATCAGCGAGCCCCATTCTTCCTCTACTTTGCCACGCACGACGTGCATGTCCCGCGAGTTCCACACCCGCGATTCAAAGGCCAGAGCGATTGCGGCACGCGGGGCGACGTTATCGAGGAGCTCGATTGGTGCGTCGGCCAGGTCCTTGAATCGCTCGCTCGATTGAAGCTCGACAACAACACGCTCGTCATCTTCACCAGCGACAATGGCGGCGTGATGGACGACGGATATCAGGACGGTTCCGGCAATGACACGAGCGGGCACCTCTGCAACGGCGCCCTGCGCGGCTTCAAAGGGGGTCTCTACGAGGGCGGTTCACGCGTGCCCTTCATGGCTCGGTGGACAGGGCGAATTCCGGCCGGCAAAACGAGTGGCGAGCTCGTTTGTCTGGTCGATATGTTGGCCACATTCGCCGCGATCGTCGGCCAACCGTTTGACTCTGGCGCCGGGCCGGACAGTATGAACGTTCTCCCGGCCCTGCTTGCAGAAAAGCCTGATCAACTCTGCCGCGATCATCTGGTCAGTCACGGAGGCGGTGGAGGGCTTGCAATCCGCAAAGGCTCTTGGAAATTGATTCCAGCGTCAGGCAAATCCGGAAATCAATCGCCTTCCGCCAGTCCCGAGTTGTACGATCTGGCGAGCGATCTCGCGGAGCAGCACAATCGGGCGGTCGAGCAACCCAGCAAGGTTCAAGAATTACAAACTATGCTCGAAACGATTCGTCAAACTGGCCGCAGTCGCGAGCTGACAGATTCACCATAGATAGAAGCACGATGTCAGGTCGAAACATCCTATTTATCTGTCTATTCACCTTCTCGCCGCAACGAGTGGCGCTTGCGGCGGACGACGTGCAGTTCCATCGCGATATTCGACCGATCCTCTCGAATCACTGCTTCCGCTGTCACGGGCCCGACGCCGAAGCACGCCAGGCCGAGTTGCGGCTGGATGTTCGCGAGGGATTGTTTGGCGCCGGGCCGAACGACAAGCGAATCGTCACGGCCGGAGATGTTGCGGCGAGCGAGCTCTATCAAAGGGTCAGCGCCGAACACGCGGACGAGAGGATGCCCCCGGCCGAGTCCCACTTGCCGCTCTCGGCAGCTCAAATCGCGAAACTTCGGCGCTGGATCGAGCTCGGAGCGGTTTGGCAAGAACACTGGTCCTACGCGCCAATTGTTCGACCGCAGTTGCCGGAGTTAATTGACGGACATTCGGCAACGAATGCGATCGATCGTTTCATTCTGGCCCAACTAGAACCAGCGGGACTCGATTTCACAGTTGCAGCCGATCCGACGACGCTTGTCCGCCGATTATCGTTTGACCTGACTGGTCTGCCTCCTTCGCAGGATGAGGTTTCGACCTTCGCAATCAATTCAAGCGAGCCGTCTTACAGGGCGCTGGTCGAACGATTATTGGCATCGCCCCACTATGGCGAGCGAATGGCGGTTTACTGGCTCGATCTGGTACGTTACGCCGACAGTTGCGGATACCACAGCGACGTGGATCAGCCGATCTCGCCTTATCGTGACTATGTGATCGGCGCCTTTAACGACAATTTGCCATTCGATCAGTTCACTCGCGAGCAACTGGCCGGTGATCTCTTGTCATCGCCGACGCAATCGCAACGAATCGCGACCGGCTATAACCGGCTCAACAAGACCACGGAGGAAGGGGGCGCACAGGCAGGCGAGTACCTGGCCAAAAGCGCGGCCGATCGGGTTCGCACGACAGCCGGCGTGTGGTTGGCCGCGACGCTGGGCTGCGCCGAATGTCATGACCACAAGTACGATCCATACACCGCGCGCGGTTTCTATAGTTTTGCCGCCTTTTTCGCGGATCTGCAAGAACAGGGCGTTTGGAAACCGGGGAGCCGGGCGCCCGAGCTCCTGTTGCCCACGCCCGAGCAAACCGCCCGCCAGGCGGCGCTCCAAACCCAACTTGACGAACTAAAACAACGACTGACCGGCGTGAGCGTTTCCCAGACCGACGAGCACGCGGCTTTGGAGAAGCAAGAAAAGGAGATCATGGCCGCCCAAGATCGCCTGGAGAAATCATTCGCACGCACCATGATCTCGGTGTCCGTACCGCCGCGCGAGATGCGCGTGCTGCCGCGAGGCAACTGGCTCGATTCGTCGGGTCCGATCGTACAGCCGGCTTTTCCAGAGTTTGTCGCCGCACCCTCGGCGAACAAGACACGGCTGACGCGGCTCGACCTGGCCGAGTGGCTCGTGGCGCGCGACAACCCGTTGACGGCGCGCGTCCTGGTGAATCGGCTCTGGAAGTTATTCTTCGGCATGGGTCTATCCCGACGGCTCGACGACTTTGGCGTGCAGGGCGAGCCACCCACGCATCCGGAATTGCTCGACTGGTTGGCTGCCGAATTGAT